>NZ_JAWDKC010000022.1:0-104581 GCF_032714515.1 Methanimicrococcus hacksteinii
TCTTTGACTTGTTCTTTGACTTGTTCTTTGACTTGTTCTTTGACTTGTTCTTTGACTTGTTCTTTGACTTGTTCTTTGACTTGTTCTTTGACTTGTTCTTTGACTTGTTCTTTGACTTGTTCTTTGACTTGTTCTTTGACTTGTTCTTTGACTTGTTCTTTGAACTGTTCTTTGAACTGTTCTTTGAACTGTTCTTTGACTTGTTCTTTGAACTGTTCTTTGACTTGTTCTTTGACTTGTTCTTTGAACTGTTCTTTGACTTGTTCTTTGAACTGTTCTTTGACTTGTTCTTTGAACTGTTCTTTGACTTGTTCTTTGAACTGTTCTTTGAACTGTTCTTTGAACTGTTCTTTGACTTGTTCTTTGAACTGTTCTTTGACTTGTTCTTTGAACTGTTCTTTGACTTGTTCTTTGAACTGTTCTTTGACTTGTTCTTTGAACTGTTCTTTGACTTGTTCTTTGACTTGTTCTTTGAACTGTTCTTTGACTTGTTCTTTGAACTGTTCTTTGAACTGTTCTTTGACTTGTTCTTTGAACTGTTCTTTGACTTGTTCTTTGAACTGTTCTTTGAACTGTTCTTTGAACTGTTCTTTGAACTGTTCTTTGAATCATTCTTGAATTATTTTTAACAAATCTGTTTCAAAAATCAAAAACCGGTCAAAATTGAATCTTTTTGCAAACGGAATTTAGAAAGTATAATCAAAAAACGTAACATTTCTACATATAAAAATTTATTCGTTATACTGAAAATATTGTGTTTTAATGAACTTATTTAGTTATTTAAAAAATTATTAGCTATATAAAACACTAATTGCTCATTGGTATTTTCAATTGAAATTGTATTCTTTTTTACAGAAAATTATTTTTTGAAAAATTATTTTTTCCAAAGGAAATCTTATTTTCAAGATCCTTTGTTTCCGATGAACCTTAAAACTGTTTAAAAAGAATCTTTTGAATGTGTTTTTCATTCGAAACATCCGTCTCTTTTTTCAGTATTTGTAAACCATGCTCAAAACAAAAATATATATTCGATTCATCTCTTGATGTTGTTTTTCCATAGGAAATAAAGGGGTGTTAATCCCATAAGTTTTAATACCTTTACTTCTCTTGGATATCTTACACAAAATTTCGGATTGGGTCTCAAATGAACCCGCCCGAAAAAGCATTTAAAATTCATTTAACTTCATAACTTTCAATGTGCCACGAGCCGAAAATAAATCAAATTAAAGTTTAAGAATCTGCGCCTTTTGCATCCGTGTGATTGAAATCAAAATCTTGATTTTAAAAATTTCAAAATATTGACCTGCATCGGAAAAGCACCTTCAAAAACGTTTTTGCAGATTCTTTTAATGTCTTTAATCATGGTTTATTCGTATTTCATCGGAATCTGTCGGAAATAACCGTTTTTTCGATGTTTTTCGGCTGCCAATAACGGAAAATAAGTCAGTCCGCTTTTTCACACATCAGCGGCTCATCGATTTTTCAAAACAGGCCGCGGTTTTTCGCGGAAAATTTTGATCCGTTTGCGGTCAAAAAGAAAAACGGCTAACAATACAGCTGAATTTTTCGGTTGGTGTTGATCGGTTTCACAGGAGAATTAAACGATATGACAAGCTCCCTCAACAAATTATTTGAACGCTTGCTTGAAAATGAATCCATTTTCAAGGACAAGGAAGTTCTGAGACATTCATACACGCCTGATGTTTTGGTTCACCGCGACGAGCAAACGGAAGAATTGGCGACAATTCTTGTGTCTGCGCTGCGCGGCGAAACGCCGTCAAACATTCTCATTTACGGCAAAACGGGTACCGGAAAAACAGCGGTGACGCGGTACGTCGGCAAAGAACTTGAAAATATGAGTGAAAAAATGGGCGTGAAATGTTCCGTCATTTATGTCAATTGCGAAGTGATTGACACGCAATACAGACTTCTGGCAAATCTGGCCCGTCATTTCGGCGAAGACATCCCGATGACCGGCTGGCCGACTGACCAGGTTTTTCAGAAATTTAAAGAAGCACTTGACACTAAAGAGCAGGTTCTCATCGTGATTTTAGATGAAATCGACAAGCTTGTCAAGAAAGGCGATGACGTTCTTTACAATTTATCCCGTATCAATTCCAGTTTGAAACAGGCGCGTGTCAGCATTATCGGCGTTTCAAACGACTTGAAATTTACGGATTTCTTAGACCCGCGTGTGAAAAGCTCGCTCGGCGAAGAAGAAATCATTTACCCGCCGTACGATGCCGACCAAATCAGAGACATTCTTTACCAGCGCGCAGAAATGGCGTACACTGAAAATGCTCTGGACGGCTCCGTGATTCCGCTTTGCGCCGCATTGGCCGCTCAGGAACACGGCGATGCCCGGCGCGCGCTTGACCTGCTGCGCGTCTCAGGCGAAATTGCCGAGCGCCGCGAAGAAAAAATCGTTACGGAAATTCATGTCCGCGTCGCGCAGGACAAGATTGAGGTGGACCGCGTTGTCGAAGTTGTCCGAACACTGCCGACACAGTCAAAACTGGTTTTGTTCAGCATTGTCACGCTCAACATCAGCGCCCAAAATCAGAATCTGTCGCCGCAAAGCATTACGACGGGCGAAGTGTACAACATTTACAGAAAACTCTGCAAAGCGATTGACATGGACGTTTTAACACAGCGCCGCGTCACCGACTTGATGTCCGAGCTGGATATGCTCGGTATTATCAATGCCGTTGTCGTCAGCAAAGGCCGCTACGGCCGAACAAAAGAAATTTCTCTTTCCGTTCCGGTCAAAAACACATACGAAGTCCTTTTGGAAGATTACAAATTAACGCCGCTTCAAAACTATACGCAAAATGTTAAAATCGGATATTTCTGATTTTGACGCCGTATTTTTTGCGTCATTGCCTTGCATAATTGTATTGCATAATTGCATTGCATTGTGTAATTGCATTGCATTGTGTAATTGCATTGTATTGTGTAATTGCATTGTATTGTGTATTGCATTGCGCAAATTTAATCAAATTCCAATCTGATTTCAATCAATTTTAATCAAATTCCAATTTGATTTCAATCCAATTTAAAACGGCTTTGTCGTCTTAATCGATGAAAGCGTGCAATTTTTTTGCACCTTCATCTCACCTTTTTTAAAAAAATTAAAAAAACAAACATTTTTATGAATCGAGTCCTATTCTCACATATGAAAAAAGGTTATTTTCCGTTTCTTCTTATGTTTTTAATTCTCATCGCCGTTTCTTTGAGCGGATGCTTAACGGCGCTGACGGGAGAACAAAACAGCGCGGCAGAAGCGGAAGATATTGCCGGTGTTTTGGAAATTTATGAATTGAATGTTTTTATTCCGACGGTCAAAGGCGCGGAAAAAGTCGTTGATTCGGGAACTTATTTTGTTTCAAACACGCCGGCGACAAAGGTCGTTCTTTTTGTGAACAATCAAAATGAAATTTCTCTTCTCCGCGACTCGGGATTGCTGTCTTTTGACGCGCCCGTATTTGAACACATTTATTTCATAACGGCAGAAAACACGGAAAATACGGAAAATACGGAAGATTTTTCCGCAACGCCTGAAGGAATCAAAGCACTTATTGAAAATCCTGTTTTGACGGATGTTTCTTATACGCTGAAAGATGCAAAAAATTCACCGACTTTAAAACTTGAAGAAAACTTTACCGGCGTTTTGGTTTACACTTTTATTCCCCAGTCGGGCGGAACTTCAGTTTTGATCAATGACAAAGCTGACGCCGTTCAAGTTATTCTGCCGGAAGGAATGACAACCGGAAACAGAATCATCGGAAAAGCGTCGCCGAATCCGGACTCGGCTGAAACAGACGGCGAAGGCCGGAATGTTTTAAAATGGAACAATCCGATCGGAAACATCAGCGTCAAATATTACAGCGAAAAAGCGCCGTTATATCTGATTATTGCATTTTCCGCATTGATTGCGGCAATCGCTCTGGTTTATCTTTGGTACAGATATCAGATTAAAAAGCTGCATAAAATCACGGAATTAATCGACGACGAAACATCGGGCTTTCGAAAGCAGAATTAAACGGTGAATTTTAATTTCTATTTTTGGCATTGCTATTCAAATATAGATAATTCTCCATTTCGTTTCAAATTCTGATTTTGTCCGTCGCTTCGCGCCGCCCGAAATTCGTCATTTGGAGCGGGGTTTGCTGTATTTGTTTCAAATCCAAACATCGGTTTTTCGAATTTCCGGCAAACCCGAACTCCCGATAAACCCCGAAAAACAAAAAAACATTCTGAAAGCAGTTCAAGCAAAAAACGGAGTTCGTATTTTGAAAATTGAAAAAAACGATGTTTATTTTGTGTTGAAATGAATTGAAAAACCGGAACAACCACCTCCAACGACGAGTTTCGCGAGCGAAGCGAGTGAAAGGAGGCGTTGGAGATTCATCCCGTGAATTCAACGAAAAATGCAAAACGTGGGAATAAACTGGAAAAAACGGATTGCTTTTTCTTTAAATTTTTCTTTTTTTTTGAAAACCTCTCCAAATTCCGATTTCGTTCGCCGCTTCGCGCCGCCCGAAATTCGTCATTTGGAGTGGGGTTTGCTGTATTTGTTTCAAATCCAAACATCGGTTTTTCGAATTTTCGGCAAACCCGAACTCCCGATAAACCCCGAAAAACAAATCCAAAAAATAAAATCAAAAAAGTCAAGAAAAAAACGGCGTTCGGTTTTTCGTGAACTTTTAAAAAACGATGTTTGAAGATTATAATGAAATTTATAGAAAAGGATAAACGATTTTCAAAATAAAGCAGAACGAGTAAAAAAAACAAATAAAAAAGACATCGCTACCCAATGTAACAATGCTCTATTTTTCGTTTTGTTTTTCTTTCCATTTTTCTTTCCGTTTTTACTCCTGTTCTTGTTTTTATTCTTTTTAAAAAAGGCGAATCCGATTTTTCAATCTTTTCCGGAATTTGTGCGGCTCGCGCGCGGACATCGGCAAAATTCGGCAGCATGAGTCTCAAAAATGAAAGATGACATCATTTTTTGGAAAACTTAATAACCGTTCAACTCTACATGCATTTATCATGACAGAAAAACAGGAGAATGTTCCGCTTCTTGATTTTGCCGATATTACGGTGGTTAAAGACGGCCGTTTGATTTTGGATCATATTTCAATTCGCGTCGAGGCCGAGGAGAGCATCGCCATTATCGGTCCGAATGGTTCGGGCAAATCTTCTTTGATTAAAGTCATGACGCGCGAATATTATCCGGTTGCCGGCGTTCCCGATCTTCGTATGAACATCATGGGCGAAGAGATGTGGAATATCTTTGATCTGCGCAAACGATTGGGCATTATTACAACCGACCTTCAGTACGCCTGCATTCGGGACAACACGGTCCTTGAGACGGTCATTTCGGGCTATTTTTCAAGCATCGGCATTTACGATGATTTCTTCGATGTCACGATTGAAATGAAAGCGATGGCGCATGAAGTTTTGAAATTTTTGGGCATTCATCATCTGGCGAATCAGAAAATGACAAAAATTTCCTCCGGCGAAGCCCGGAAAACACTGATTGCCCGCGCGCTCGTTCACGATCCGAAAGCGCTTGTCCTGGACGAGCCGACCAACAGCCTGGACATGAAATCAATCGACCAGTTCCGAAAAACAGTCAGCGCCGTTGCCGCTGCCGGCAAAAATATTGTTCTTGTCACCCACGATTTATCGGATATTATTCCCGAAATCAAACGCGTGGTTCTCATCAAAGACGGCAAAATATTTGCCGACGGCAAAAAAGAAGACATCCTCACCGATGAAAACCTCACCGCGCTCTTTGATATTCCCGTTAAAGTTCAAAAACACGGCGAATATTACGCCGCATTCTGCTGAATTTTGACGGCAAACGGCATTATTTTACTTTTATTTTTATTTTTTTAAATTTAAGAATTTCAAACCTTAAATGTTTCAATTTTAAAAATCTAAATTGCAGATTTTCAATTTTGCAGATTTTCAATTTTGCGAATTTCGAATTAACAATTTTTAATTTCTGCCATGAATTTTTTGAATTTGAAGGTTTGACTTCCGGCCGGATTTTTAATTTTTGCCGAAAAAAGCATGTTTGCTTCAAAAGTGAAAAGAATGAAAAAAAGAAAGGAGAAAGAAGCCCGTTTATTTCAACGGGCTGCTGTCAGACTTTGACGGGGATATTTCTTTTGAACAAATTGGTTTGTTTTTGAACGGAGGTTTCGTTTTTCAATTCTGTTGCTTTTTTCAATATATGGCGTATCGAAATTTTAGAAAATATATACAGAGGGCTCAAAAGTAAATCAAATTAATTTGAGTTATTTCATATGTACGTTTGAATCCTATATATACTTTTTTATTTTAATAATCGACATCAATAAGCGTGTTATTCATTGAAGCATCATGTTTTTAAAAGTTCGATAAAATCAAAAAATCAATCAAATTTGTATAAACCTAAAATTAATTTAAAATAAATTTATTTTCAGAATTTTTACCGGGTTAAACAATATTATTTGAATCAATGCCAAAAGACTTCATGATTTCAATTCAAAAATCAAAAGTATTAAAAATCGAAATATAAGAAATTAAATAAGACAAAGAAGAACGAAGCCGAAAATAAAAAACGAAACAGAAAATAAAAAGAGCAAAATAGAAAATAAAAAGAGTGAAACAGAAAATAAAAAGAACGCAGCAGGAAATAAAAAAGAATCATGAAACGAAAAAAACGAGAACAAAATCAAAAAGAAAAATAAAACAAAAGACAAAAAAAATAATCAGCGGGAAACAATTTCCCCGCTTTCTTCAAATGTTTTTTCGCCTGCAAGCAATCCTTTTAAAGTTGAAACCAACGCGGCGGCAGGCACAAGAATCTGCTTCATCGTGTCTCTGTCGCGAATCGTCACAGGCATTGTTTCTTTTTCAATCGTATCAAAGTCAATTGTCACCGAAAACGGAATACCGATTTCATCGTTTCTTCTGTAACGCTTGCCGATTGTTCCCGATTCGTCGTAGTCCGACAAAATGCCGGCGGCAATGATTTCATTGAATAATTTTTTGGCGGCGGCGGATAATTCCGGCTTTCCCATCAAAGGATGAACGGCCGCCTGATACGGCGCAATCGCGTTTTTAAATCTCATGACAACGCGGCCTTCTTCTTTTTCATCGCCCTCGTCATCAGAAACGACTGCATCCGCAGTGATTTCTTCTTCATCATAGGCGTGTTCCATCACGCAATAAGTGATTCTGTCAATGCCGTAAGACGGTTCAATGACGTGCGGAACAATGGTTTTGCCTGAAATCTTAACGCTTTCTTCACCGAACGCGATCAAATTTTTCGGCACGGTAAAGTTTTCGCCGTCAACCGTTACGGTAATTTCATCGCCGGCGTTTTGAATCGCTTCGGCGCTGAGCTCTTTAAGCGCGTCGCCGACAGCTTTTGCTTTCCCCTTGAACAACGGCCCCAGCTTTCCCATGTCAGGTTTGACAACGAATTTCGTTTCAATCACGGGTTCGGGATATTCAATGTAAACGGAAAGCTCAACCTTGCTCTGTTTCGCGTGCGCGGACAAGTCATAATCCGTGCGGTCGGCAATACCGACAACTTCCACCCAGCCGAAGCGGTCCGTTTTCACTTCCGCATCCCAGCAGTCGACAGCGTAGTGCGCCATCTCATCGCTCAAATGCTGGCGGAAACGCAAGTCCTCGGGCGCGATGCCGACACTGATCAAGAAATCATTGGTCAGCGCCACATAATAAGCCAAAAATTCGTGTGCGACAGTGCCGTCGGCAACCGCTTCGCCGACCGTTTTCTGAATCGTCTTTCCGGCTTCATCGGCCTGCTGCGCCTGCGGATAAAGCGTGAGCGTCATGTCTTTGTATTTGTCAAAATTCGGATGCGTTTTAATATCCGGATCCACAAAAATTTCACATTCGGCCTGCGTGAATTCACGAAGTCTTAAAACGCCCTGGCGCGGCGAAATTTCATTCCTGTAAGATTTGCCGATCTGAACAGCGCCGAACGGCAGCTTTTCACGGTAAAAGCGTGACAAGCGCTGGAAATCAACAAACATGCCCTGCGCGGTTTCCGGCCTCAAATAACCCGGGCGGCCCGTTCCCGGACCGATTTTGGTTTGAAACATCAGATTGAATTCAAAAGATTTGCCGAGCTTGCAGCCGCATTCCGGACAGACAATGTTGTGCGCGACAATCATTTCGTCCAATTGGTCCGTGCTGAGCGCGCCGACGCCTTCGATTCCGAGCGCTTCAATCAAATGATCGGCACGGAAAGACTGGCCGCAGTCGGCACATTCCGTCAGCGGATCGGAAAAGCCGCCGACGTGACCCGACGCCACAAAAATATCTTCAATACCGATGGTCGGCGCTTCGATTTCCATATACCCTTCGTTCAAAACATAAAAATCGCGCCAAAGGTTTTCGACTTTTCTTTTGACCGTACAGCCGAGCGGCCCGTAATCAAAAAAGCCGGCAGCGCCGCCGTAAAGTTCGAAAGAGTTCCATAAAAAGCCGCGGCGTTTGGCAAGATCCATTACTTTGTCATATTTATCCATTCAGTTGCCTCTGATAATGATCATAAAATAATTTGAAATTAAATTTTCAATCAAGATTGTATTGAAAAGAATTGATACGATTTAAATTTTACAATAAGATTTGACAAAAGTCCGCCGAATTTTATTTTTTCCAAACGGTGACGTTTGTTTCGAATGCTTCGCCTGTCTCAAATGATTCGCCCGCCCCGCGCGAGCCGCACAAACTTCAAAAATGAATTCAAATCCGACCTCATACGACTGAAAATTAACAAACGCGTATGCTTATTTATTTATTCATTCACTGTTCATTCACTTATTCATTCATTTATTCATTCACTTATTCATTCATTTATTCATTCACTTATTCATTCATTTATTCATTCACTTATTCATTCGCTTATTCATTATCCGTTTATTTCAAATCCGGAGAATCAAAAAGGCATTTAATTTCGTTTAACCGAAATATATTTATCTCATCAAACTTATTTCCAACTGACGAAAACAGAAGATTTGAATTGCTGATTCAATTTAAATTTTTAATCAGGCAAATTTTCAATCACATTGCAGCCCGTTTATCTTTTTAAACGGGCTGTCCTTATTTTTCAAGTTTTTCAAAAACGATCTTTGGTTAATTGTTATTTCCGCATGATTGCGGCATTGTCATTGCAATATTGCTGTTGCAATATTGTTACTGCCGTATTGTCATTGCGGGTTGTCACTGCCGTTTGGTTACTGCCGCAGTATTGTTGTCTTCATTTTGTGCCGGCGCATTTGAAAATGTTTTCTGCGCGGCAAATGACGGGAAATATTCACGGCCGGCTGTTTTAAACAGCCGTTTCGTACAGATTTGCAAATTCCTAAACAATTCAAATACAGGAGATGTTTCATGTCTCAAACCGATGAAAATTATTATGAAAACAGAAATTCACTTTTCCAAAAAAATGAAAGTGAAAAATTCAAACAGGACGCGAATGCCGTTAAACGCGGCCGGTCAAGGCTGTTTGAAATCACCTTTTACAAAAAAGGATACATGTTCGCATCCGCAATACTTTCAATTATCAGCGTCGCCGCTTCTTTCATTCCTTATATTCTTCTTTATTTAATTCTCAAAGAAATTCTGCCGCATCTTTCCGATCCCGGCAGCATTGACGCGTCGCTGCTGATGATGTACATCGTATACATCATCGCAGCCGTCATAATCACATTGGTGACAATGTTCGGCGCTTTAATGTGTTCGCACTTAGCCGCTTTTCAAACGCTTTACCATCTTAAAATCGAATTCGCGTCAAAACTCGCCTCGCTTCCGCTCGGTTACTTCAATCAAAACGCCACCGGAAAACTCAGAAAAGTCATGGATGACAACATCGAAAGCATCGAACTTTTTATCGCGCACCATTTTCCGGATCTTGTGGGGTCGTTTGCCGCGCCCGTTATTTTAGTCCTTCTGCTTTTGTATTTCGACTGGCGCGTCGGCTTTGTTTGTTTAATTCCGATTGCTCTTGCCTACGTTATCCAAGCCGTTTCATTCGGCGGCAAAAACAAAGTCATGTTTTTAAAAACATATCAGGACGCGCTGGAAGACATGAATTCATCCGCCGTTGAATATGTCCGCGGCATTTCCGTGATTAAAATTTTCAACCAAACGGTCTACTCATTCAAAAAATTCCACACGTCCATCATGAATTACACCGAATTCTGCATCAAATACACATACATGTGCCGCGCTCCGATGACCGCGTTTGTCACCATTTTAAACAACATTTCATTTTTCATCATTCCCATCGGCATCTGGTGGGTCACGCGGACAACGGATTACACCGCATTCGCTTTGACATTTATTTTCTATCTCATCTTCTCGGCATCCGTTGTTTCCCCGTTTATGAAATTGATGTATGTCAGCAACAAAGGAGACGTTATTCTTGACGGCATCGGCCGCATGGACGAAACATTCAATACGCCTTCCGTCCGGGAGCCCGTTTCCCCCGCCGATCCGAAAGCCGTTGCCGGCAGAAGCATTCGTTTCGCAAATGTTTCTTTTTCCTACACGGAAGACAACGAACACAAAGCCCTTTCCGATGTCAGCTTCAAAGCCGAGGAAGGACAAATTACCGCGCTTGTCGGCCGTTCGGGCAGCGGTAAAAGCACGATTGCTCATCTGATTCCGCGCTTTTGGGATGTCGACAGCGGTGCCGTTTACGTCGGCGACACGGACATCCGCGATTTGAAAACGGATGACCTGATGGATATGGTCAGTTTCGTGTTCCAGGATGTTTTTCTCTTCAAGCAAAGCGTTAAAGACAATATTTTGGTCGGAAAACAGAATGCTGCAGATGAGGAAGTTTACGCGGCGGCCCGCGCGGCGCAGTGCGACGATTTTATTCGGAAGCTGCCGAACGGTTACGATACAATTGTTGATTCCAAAGGCATTCACCTCTCCGGCGGCGAGCGCCAAAGGATTGCGATTGCGCGCGCGATTTTAAAAGATTCGCCAGTCATCGTTTTAGATGAGGCGACCGCTTTTGCCGACCCCGAAAACGAATACAAGATTCAGGAAGCCTTTAAAGAATTGGTGAAAGAAAAAACCGTCATCATGATCGCGCACCGCCTGCCGACAATCCGGACCGCGCATCAAATCATCGTCATGGATGAAGGAAAAATCGCCGAAAGCGGCACCCACGATGCGCTGATTCAAAAGAACGGTGTTTACAAAAAAATGTGGGAAGCGTATGATTCGACACTCTCGTGGCGCATTTCTCAAAACAGCGATTTGAAAAGCGATTCAAGAAATTCAAATGATTCAAACGGTTCAGACGATTCAAATGGTTCAGACGATTCAAAAAATTCAAATGATTCAAACGGCTCAAAAAATTCAAACGATGTCCGGAAAAATATTCCAAAAAATGTTCAGAAAACGGATGTTTCCGCACAAGGAGGCGCGGTTTAAATGTCGCACAATAACAGCAGTAAAAATACGGCCGCAAATGACGAATTCGGAGATCTTTTCGGAAAGGATGATTCAAGCGGCTTGATGGTTTTTCGGATTAAAAATTATCTTTCGGAAAAAGGATACAGCGATTTGAAAAAAGCGATTCTTGCCGTCGTTATCACAAATCTCTGCCTTTTCATTCCTGCAATTTCGGTTTCTGTTTTTGTTTTCGAATTGCTTAAACCGTTTACGGGATCTGTTATTGATCCGGGAAGACTTTGGATTTCTTTCGGTATCGCGCTTGCCGGCATCATTTTAACGGCGGTGTCATACGCCAACGAATACAACAAATGCTATGTCAGCGCTTACACCGAAGTCGGCAACGTGCGGACAGAACTTGCCGAACGCCTTCGAAAATTGCCGCTGAGCTTCTTTAACCGCAAAGATCTCACGGATTTGACGACGACAATTATGGCCGACTGCACGCGCATGGAATCCGCGCTATCGCATCTTGTGCCCGAGCTTTTCGGCCAGATCATATCCATTACAATTGTTATGATTATGCTGATTGTTTACGACTGGCGGATGGGCATTGCAGCTTTCATTACGTTTCCGATTGCCTTGTTCCTGATTTATTTGTCCAAAAATCTGCAGACAAAATATGACAAACGGCTGCACAAAAGCAAATTGGACGCCGCCGATAAAACGCAGGAATATCTGGAAGGCATGAAAGTCATCAAGTCGTTCAAATTGGGCGGCGGCAAGTTCGAAGCGCTTGAAAAGTCTTTGAAAAACCTGATGAAGAATTCGTTTTCGCTGGAATTTATCGTCGGTGTTGTGACCGTCGGCATTTCTCTTTTCCTTCAGATGGGATTGCCGATTACCGTTGCGGTCGGCGTTTATTTGTTCCTCGGCGGAACACTTGAAATCTTCCCGCTTTTGCTTTTCTTAATCGTCGCGTCCCGGATTTACGGACCGCTGACAACTGTTTTGACATTGATCAGCGAATATTTCTTCCTGGAACCGTCGCTGAAAAGGCTGGCAGCGCTTCGGAATGAGCCGCTGATGGAAGGCAGCAAATCCGTTCCGATTCAAAATTACGGTATTGAATTCCAAAACGTCATGTTCAGCTACAACAAGGAAAACGCAATCAAAGGCATCACAATGCAGATTCCGGAAGGCAAAGTCACGGCGCTCGTCGGCCCGTCCGGCAGCGGAAAAAGCACGATTTCCAAACTGATCGCCCGCTTCTGGGACACGACCGCCGGAACAATTTCAATCGGCGGAACGGACATCAAAACCGTCGACCCCGAACATTTGATGGAATACATGTCTTTTGTTTTCCAGGATGTTGTTTTATTCGACGACACCGTTTTCAATAACATCAAACTCGGCCGCCATGACGCAGCGGATGAAGAAGTATATGCGGCCGCCAAAGCCGCGCGCTGCGATTCTTTCGTTAACAAAATGCCCGGCGGTTATCAAACGGTGATTGGCGAAAACGGCAGCCGCCTGTCGGGCGGTGAACGTCAGCGCATTTCAATTGCCAGAGCTTTGCTGAAAAACGCCCCGGTTGTTTTGCTGGATGAAGCAACAGCATCTTTAGATCCCGAAAACGAAGGCGAAGTTCAAAAAGCGCTTTCCGAATTGATTTCTTCCAAAACGGTCGTTGTCATCGCCCACAGATTGAGAACGGTCACAAACGCCGATAAAATCGTTGTTTTGGATGACGGAAGAATCGTTGAAGAAGGAACACACGACGAATTGATTCAAAAAGACGGGCTGTACAAAAAAATGTACGGCATTCAGCAAAAAAGCATGGACTGGAGTATTTAACTCCGTCCTTTTCTTTTTTTATTTTTTGTTTTCAAAAACGAGGGACATTTTTCATCAATTTTTTTAATTTTTCTTTTTCTTTTTTGTTTTCAAAAACGGCGGATCGGTTTTCATCATTTTTTTAAAAAAATTTGTGCGGCTCGCGCGGCGCAGCAGCAGGGGCGGCAGCAGCAGGGGCGGCAGCAGCAGGGGCGGCAGCAGCAGGGGCGGCAGCAGCAGGGGCGGCAGCAGCAGGGGCGGCAGCGCCTCCGTTCGCGAAGCGAACGGCTGCTTTAAAAATGAACAGAGGCAATCTGCAGCGCAAACAGAAATGCCGGCGCAACGCGGTCAAGCAGCAGTAATGACTTTGATGACATTGATAATTTTGCAAGTTTTGACATATGTTTTTTAAATATAGCCGATTTTATAGAATATCGGAATCAAGTTGAAAAATTGAAAACGAATTGAAAACGAATTGAAAAAAGGACCGCAGCTTCATGAAAAATATCGAACATCTTTACCTTCTCATCGGAACAAATCCGCTTTCCAATTATGTCGTCGCCGATTATTTTTTGAAAAACGCGGTCGGTTTAAAGACGATTCATTTGATTCATTCCGCGGACGATTCGGAAAACAATATCCAAGGGACAGGGCTTTTCGCTTCTCATTTGAAATCCGTTTTGAAAAAAAATGAAAACAAAAATGCAGAAGATATTCAAATTATTCAAATTTTCCTGCACGAAATCCGCATCAAAGACGCTTTTTCAATTCATGCGGATCTTAAAAATATGCTTCTGCAGTCGAAAAGCAACGATTTGAAGAATGTTCATTTGGATTATTCGGGCGGCACAAAGGAAATGTCGCTTCACGCGTATGAAACATTTAAAGAGATTTTCGGCGAAGCCGTGACCTTTTCTTATTTTGATTCTCGGAGAAACCGCCTCAAAGAAGACTCGGACGCGCATGAGCCGATTGCTTCGATTTTTCTCGGCAATCAGGTTGAAATCGGATTCGAAGACCTTTTCGAACTTCACGGATATCGGGCGATTCCCGAAGAAGAAGACAGCGGCGGCTTTTCCGCCGAGTTTTTCAAAGACTTTTTGGAAATCATTACAAATCCCGACAATTTCTGCAAATATCTGAAATGGCGCAAACATTTCTACGATGTTTATCCCGATCCCGGAAAAGTTATTCCTGTTCACGGTAAAAACAAACTGAGCGATTTGCTGCCCGAAGATCCCGAATTTTCGGCGCTTCTCAAAAAAACGCTTTTTTTGAAAATTCTTGAAGACAAACCCGAATATTCCCTGATCGAAAAAAGAAACGGCGATTATTATCTGAGAACGGAAGTCAGCAACAAACAAATGGACAAACTGATCGAAACACGAAAATACATCACCGGCAAATGGTTTGAACAGTACGTTTACAGCGTTTTAAAAGAAAATCTGTTTGACAAAGGCATTGTTTCAAGCATCGATCTCAACATTTTGGTTCAAACCGCATCCAAAAAATTTGAAATCGACGTCGCTTTGATTAAAGGATACGAATTGTGCGGCATTTCGTGTACGACCGACAAAACGCAGAGTTTGTGCAAATCCAAAGGCTTTGAAATCCTTCATCGGACAAAACAAATTGCGGGAGACAGTTCAAAAGCCGTTTTGGTGACATTTATGAACGAAACGCACACCGCCGAAACGGATGCCGACCTCAGCGAAATTTTAGAAGACAGAATCCTTGTTTTCGGAATGAACGATTTATTCCCTCAGGAAGAATTCTGCCGCAAAGTCGCGGATTTCCTGTCTTTCTGAAAAATCGGTTTGTTTTTTGTTTTCCTTTCTTTTCATTTTCTTTTTTGTTTTTCCTTTCTTTTCATTTTCTTTTTTGTTTTTTCTTTCTTTTCGTTTTCTTTTTTGTTTTTTCTTTCTTTTCGTTTTCTTTTTTCTGTTTTTTGCTTTCTCTTAGAAGCTTTAAATATAAACAGAAATATCTAAAAATTGTTACAATTATTAAAAAACATTAACAGAAAAGGAAATTTAATCATGAGCATGATCGGAAAATCTATTCGTATGGAGCGTTTTATCAAAAGAGATACGGGACGAACGATTATTGCGCCGATGGATCACGGTGTCGGTGTCGGCCCGATCCAAGGCCTGACAAATCTGCCGGACGCGGTCGATAAAGTTGCCCGCGGCGGCGCAAATGCCGTGCTCGGTCACATGGGTCTTGCCAAACACGGCCACCGAAAATACGGCAATGATGTCGGTTTGATCATTCATCTGTCCGCTTCAACATCAATCGGCCCGAATTCCAATCACAAAGTGCTGGTGACAACCGTTGAAGAAGCCATTAAAGTCGGCGCCGACGCGGTTTCCATTCACGTCAACATCGGCGCGGAAGACGAACCGGAAATGCTGGCAGGTTTCGGCTACGTCGCACAAAAATGCGACGAATGGGGCATGCCGCTCTTGGCGATGGTTTACCCGCGCGGCCCGAAAATTACATCCGAATTCGGAAAAGACGTGGTGGCACACGCAGCGCGCCTGGCGGCCGAACTCGGCGCGGACATTGTCAAAACAAATTATACCGGCGACATTGATTCTTTCCGCGAAGTTGTTAAAGGAACACCGATTCCGGTCATCATCGCAGGCGGCCCGCACATGGAGTCCGAATTGGATCTTTTGCAGATGATTGCAGATTCGCTTGAAGCCGGCGGCAAAGGCGTTGCAATCGGCAGAAACGTTTTCCAGTCCGAAGATCCGACAAGAACGACCAAAAGAATCAGCGCGGTTGTTCACGGCGGCTTTTCGGCAGAAGAAGCTTTTAAAATTGAGTAAATGAAGAATTTCTTCTTTATTTAATTTTTTCGTTTTTGAAAAAAACGCAAGGTTTATACTTCGGCCGCCCCAATTCGTTTTAACTCATTAAATAATTAATTGAGGTGTTAAAATGTGGCCGGCAACAAAACAATACACGCCAATGGATTTATTGAAGATTTTTGAACAAAATAAAACGGTTATTATGCTGGAAATGGTGTACAACGGCTATTTCGGGCAAGGCCACAATATTATTTATAAAGATTTGAAGGATAACGGTTTGTTTTCTGATTATCCTTACAGTATTGTTTACACAAAAGAGGATTTTATTAAAATTTTAGAAATGGGCGATGTCGATGTGCAAAATGTTATTATCAATCAATCCTGAACATGTTGATAAAATTATGACCGGAGAAAAAAAATTTGAATTCCGGAAAGTCCGTTGTCGTTCAGATGTTGATAAAATTGTAATTTATGCGACATCGCCAATTATGCAGGTTGTTGGCGAAGTCGATATATTAGACATCATTGAAGACAGACCGGATGAGGTTTGGAATCAAACTTCTGCTTACGCAGGAATCAGCCGAAAATTCTATGATGATTATTATAAAGGAAAAGAAAAAGCGGTTGCTTATAAGCTGGGTAACGTGAATAAATATGAAAAATCCGCAAATTTGGCGGATTTCGGAATTCATTCGGCTCCCCAATCTTTTATTTATTTATGATTTAATCGTCTCTTCCCGGAACCATATCGCATCCCGAACAAAGCGAACACATCGTTTCGGACTTTTCCGGATGCAAATCGTATTTTTCAGAAATTCTTTTTTGCATTTCAAACAGTTTCAGCAGACGTTCTTTGGAAGGACGCTTCATGAAACATTCTCCTTTTCGAAGCGCGTTTTCATAAATCGGACGAATGCAGGCAATGACGCCGATTTCGGCGAGTTTTTCAACCGTTTGTTCAGCACTTTCATCAGTTTCGCCGAGGCCGACGATTAAATTGCTGTAAACATTCCCGCGGCCGAAAAGGGAAACGGCTTCTTCGAGTTCCGCAAAAACATCGGTTTTGGAAAGGCCGGGACAGACATCCTTGAAAATTTCAGGGTCGGCCACTTCAATATTGTATTTGACTTCCGAAACGCCGGCATCTTTCAGTTTTTTAGAACCGCCGGACACCGCGTAAATGGAAATGCCGATCGGAACATTGTATTTTTTCAGCTCGGGCATGAGTTCCAAAACGCGTTCCAGTTCGCCTTCTGGTGTTTTTTCAACGCCGGACGTGATTGAAATCGCCTTCATCGGTCCTTTTTCAAAAGCGTTCCGGACAATTTTCAAGCTTTCTTCTTTTGTTTTTGTGTGCCCCTGAAGAATCGGAACGGAACAGAATTTGCAGTCGTAAATACATTTTTCGGACAGATTGATGTAAGCCTGATCGGGACAATGCGCCAACACGGGCTCGATTTTTCCGGTTGCAATGAGTTTCTCGAATGATTTTTCCGATGAATCCGGCGAGCTTTCCGTTGAACCCGACGCGTTTTCAGATGATTCCGATGAATTTTCTGCCAAATAAATGCCGATTTCATCCGATTCCGGTAATTTCCGAATTTTCAGCGGCGCATTTTGATCGATGTTTAACCGAACACGCCGGCCGCCGGAATTGATAAAAACAGAGCCTGAGCTTCCGGCACTCGGTCCGGCCGTTGATTTTAATGTCGGTAATATCAGTTTATGATCTTCGACATCCGCAGATCCGACGGAAAGCAGCAGCGCTTTAATTTCGGCTGTCATCGGAATTTGGTTTTCTTTTTGTGACATAAGTCTTTTCCGTTTTTCGTTTGAATCCGTTTGCAGACAATCTAAAATTTTTTTCTGCAAATGCCATAAAATTTATATAAAATATCACTTTAGTGGTTTATTGTAAACCGATTTACTAAAATGGGTTTACATTCGGCTGTAAATCCGGATCGGCGGGCGAACGCCAATCCGGTATTTGCTTTAAATAAACAAACATTAAAGGATAGATGAATAATGAATATAAAATATTTGCTCGGGTCGTTTTTGATCCTGCTTGTTGCCGCATCGGCGATAACTCCGGCACTCGGCGCAGGCAACGTTCAAAACCATTCGAATGCTAAATTTATGACTCTCAGCATTTCAGACGACGAACAATCGAAAGGAATGTTCGGCGTCGGGAATGTACACTTTGAACATTTTGAACTTTCCGACGAAGAAGGCAGAACCATCACAATCGGCGCACACTTCGACGGTTTGGAAGATGTCAAATTTGTGAAAGTTTCACTCAGCGAATATGATCCTGATGAAATGAAACTTTTAGACGAAATGAATGCGGAAGAAAGAGAAGCTTACTTCCTTGCCCGATACAAAGAACATTTGGACATTGAAGTCGAAGCCGGCAATTTAACGCAGGAAGAAGCCGATCAGATGTATGCCGAACGCGAAACCGGCGAAAACGTCCATGTCAGCCTCTTTGCAAGCAGTTCAAATCTGACAGTTTTGACAGAAGAAGAGCTTGAAGCTTTGAAGAACATGACTGAAGATGAAAAGGAAGCTTTCTTTTTGGAACAGTTCAAGCAGAGCCTTTCTGAAGCCGTCGCATCCGGCAGTTTAACACAGGAAGATGCCGATCAAATGCTGGAAGCCCGTGAAAGCGGCACGTTCAGCGGATTTGTTGCCTGCAGTGACGGCGGTGCAATTTCCGTTAAGATGAGAGCCCCGCTTTCCGAAGAAGAACTTTCAGCCCTTCAGGATATGACGGCGGATGACAAGAAGGATTTTTTCCTGTCTCAAATCAAAGCCAATTTAGACGCTGACGTTGCAGCCGGCCGCCTGACTCAGGAAGAAGCCGACGAAATTTACGCTCACCATCAGTCAGGGTCTGAAGGTTACACGAAAAGCCGCATGTTTCATACGACAGCTTCTTTCAGAACAAATGAGGCGGTAATTGCTGAATAATTTTTTAAAAATTCACATAAAATCCCGCACAACTCTATGAAAGAAAAATATCATCCCATATGAAACGAAACATATAAATACAATAAAATACTTGAGTTCATTGTAAACCAAATTGCAAAAAAAGGTTTACAATGAACGGACGAAGATAACGTTTTTTCGAAAAATACGAAAGGCGATCGTCTGCAAAACGAAACCACCTGTAAAAGCAAACCATTTGAAAAACGACCAAACAAAAAAAGTGAAACAGATAAAAACGTGCAAGCAAATCGATTGTTGTGTGAAATCGATCGATCTTGTTTGATCCCGGTTTCGGCAGTTTCCAAAATTTCGGAAGTCTGCCGGAGACCGGAATCAAGCCCCGCTTGATTTCGTGTAAAAAGCATACATTTCAGTTTATCACCACCAAAATAAACTGATAAAATAGTAAACCCCACCCCTGTAACCAATCAAAAACAAATCAAAACCAATCAAAAACAAAGAACGAAATAAACCAAAACCCTAATAAACCAACCCCGTAAGAAAGGCGGCATGTGAAAATTGATTCACATGTCGCCTTTTTTCTTATACCGTTTATGTTTTTTCCATGCGGTTCGATGTTTTTGATTTTGTAATTCTCATTTCTCTTATTATTGAATTTTTAATGATTGGTTTTTTAATGATTGATTTTTTTTAAAAATTAATTTTTCACAAAGTACAGACTTTTTTGTAAACATTTTAAAATCGTTTCGGTTTACGGTTTTGAAGCAAAAAACGATTGGCAAAAGCTCTTTGTAAACATTTTGAAACGAATCGAATTGACGATTCAAAAAAATTATTCCGGAATGACATACGGTATGTCTTTGAAATATTCGATGTGAACTTTGACGCCGTAGATGTTTTCAATAATTTCGGGCGTCACGCCGCGCGCGCCGCAGGCGTCGTGAATGATTCCGTCTTTCATAAAAACGAATTTGTCGGCGAAGCGAAGCGCCAAATTCAAGTCGTGCATCGTCAGAACAGTCGCTGTTTGATGCCCTTCTGTCACGTTTCGGATGATTTTTAAAATTTCAAGCTGGTTGTGCAGATCCAGACTGCTGGTCGGCTCGTCCAATAAAAGAACGCTCGGCTCCTGCGCAATCGCCCGACAGATGCAAACTTTTTGAAGTTCCCCGCCGCTCATTTCATCAATCCGCCGAAGCTGCATGTCTTCCAGTTCAAAACGTTTGAGTGCGGCATCCACGATTTTGTAATCTTTTTCGCTGACCGTCAGGCCGATATGCGGCTTTCTGCCGAGCAGGACGGCGTCAAAAACCGTTGTTCTTGAAACTTCGTTGCGCTGAGAAACGTAGCCGATGTTCTGCGCGACTTCCTGTTTGGAAAGCTTTGACAAATCACTGCCGTCTACCATTACGGCGCCGGCCGTCGGCTTTAAAATCAAGTCCATGCATTTCAAAAGCGTGCTTTTGCCGACACCGTTGGGGCCCATGATTGCTAAAATTTCGCCCCGGCTCACGCCGAGTTCAATTCCGTTTAAAACTTTCCGGCTCCGGTAATCGAAATGAACGTCATTGACATTGAGAATCATTTTATTTTCCCCTCACAATCAAGTATAAGAAAATCGGCGCGCCCAAAAAGGACGTAATAATCGCAACCGGCAACACGTGCGGTGAAATCATTGTCCGCGCGATTGTATCGGAGACAAGAAGCAAAAGCGCGCCGCAAACGGCGGTTCCGATGATTAAAAAACGCTGATCGTCTCCGATGAGGCGGCGCATAATATGCGGGCAGACCAGACCGACAAAGCCGATGACGCCTAAAAACGAGACGATAACGGCGCTGATGAGAGAGGCAGCCGTCATGCCGACCAAACGGAGGCGGAAAACATTCACGCCCAAACTTTTTGCCGTTTCATCGCCCGCATCCATCGCATTGAAGTCCCAGCGTTTCCAAACGAAATAAAAGAAGCAAATCAAAACAACAAGGCCGATGATGATAATTTCAGGCATTCCCGCGCGGGCAACATCGCCGAATTGCCAGAAAACGATTGCCGCAACTTTTGTTTCGTCCACAAAATACTGAATCGCGGCAAGTCCGGCAACGGCAAGTGAATTCAGCGCAACGCCGGCAAGCACCATGACTTCGGGCGTTGCCGAACGAATTTTAGCAATAATTAAAATAATTCCAGATGCCAGCATGCTGAACAGGAATGCGCAGGCGGTGACAAGATACGGGTTGTTGACGGTAATGGCGTCGGCCATATTGTTTCCGGTCGTTCCGAGTCCGAAAAGGAGAATGCCGACAGCCGCGCCGAACGCCGCCGCATTGGAGAGGCCGAGCGTGTAAGGCGATGCCAGCGGATTTTTCAAAACAGACTGCATGGCAGCGCCGGCAACGGCCAGGCCTGCGCCCGCAATAATTGCCGTTACAATCTGCGGAATGCGGATGTTCCAAATAACGCGGTCAAACAGTCCCGAACCGCCGGGGCCTGACAGAAGCGTTAAAATCACATCCGGAATCGGAATACTGACTGAGCCGACAGAGACGGCAAAGAGCGCGAAAAGAACTAAAAAAAGAAACATGCCGGCAATGGCGCCGATTTTTTTGGCGACATATTTTTTGTAGCCGGCGGGTTTTGTTCCGTCTTCCAAATGCATTTTACTCCCTCATTTTCAAAATTGCCGTTTTAAGAGCGTTTCAGATTTGCGTTAAATCCACTTTCGCATAAGACAAGCCGTCGGCATTTTTCTGAATCTGATCAAAAACCGGCGCGCCGACAATAAATATGTAAATCTCGTCGGCTTTTTCGGCCGGATCCACATCGGCGAATTGTTCGGGGTAAAGGATTTTGCCGACATAATAACAGTTGGCAAGCGCTGTTTCGTGGTTGACGCCCATGGATGTGTGCGGGTTGACGGCGTAAATCTCGCCGGTTTTCGCGGCGGTCAGGCTTTTGTAAGACGGATCATTTTTCAATTCAAAAAATGCGCCGCCGCCGGCAGCGGTTGCCGTTTCAACATCGACAAAAATGATGTCGGGATCCCATTCCAAAATGATTTCTTTTGAAACAAGCGCGTATCCCGTGCTCGGACCGCTGAGCGGAACGCCGGCGGCAACATTGTCGGCCTTCAAAATTTCAAAGGGCATGTAAATCGGGTTCGTGCCGTTTAAACCGTGCGGACCGTTGTAAGCAACGCCGCCGACAAAAACGGTTTTATCGGATGCGGGAATATTTTTGATTCTGTTTTCCAAGTCGGCCGTTGTATTTTCAAAAAAGCCGATGATTTCTTTGGCGCGCTGTTCTTTGTGAAGAATTTTGCCGAGCATGAGAAGCGTTTCATCGATCTCTTCTTTTTCCGTGATGTAGTTGCCGCTGAAGAATAAGACCACGGGAACGCCGGTTTTAGCCTGAATTTGATCGGCTGCGGCGATATCGTTTGAAGAAGTTGCGGAATAGAATAAAACATCCGGATTTGCGGCCAGCAATTTTTCGGCGTCAACAATGCCTTTGCTTGTGCCGAGCAGCGGCTTTTCTTTAATTTCGGGATGTGCCAATGCGTACGGCCGTTTGTCTTTGGGCATTAAATTGGAACTGTTATCCTGATAATCTACGGCGGTGACACGGTCAACAACGTTCAGATAAACAAAATATCTCATGGAACCCGAGCCGCTGACGGCAATCTTTTCGGGATTGTCCGGGACTTCAACGGTTCGGCCGAACGCATCCGTAATGGTTATCGTTTCCTTATCGGATGAATTGTCCGAATTTCCGAGACATCCGGAAAACGGAAGACAGATCATCATTAAAATTAAAAACAAAGCCAAAATACCGGTTGTTTTGAAAGCACAATTTCGCTTGGAATTTTTCATTTTTTCCCCTCTCTGTTCTGCAGTCTTTTTTGTTTTACAGTTTTATAAATATTTTATAAAAATTTTATAAAATTTGTTTATAATTTCTTACATAATTTTAAAATTTTAACACACTCGTCAAATTATTTTACTATATTTAATACTTATTCTGATGAAATTTTATATTTAAAAATTCGATTCAAACAAGTGAAACGGCTTCAGATTCTTTTTTTCAATATGTTTAAATAGGTGAGCGTATTATTTTTTTGTTATGTCAGCAGATCCGATTTTAAAAGAGATTTCCGAACGTTCTTATGATGATGCCGTTGCTTTTCACGGTCATTCCTGCGGCGGGCTTGCGCTCGGCTACGTTGCCGCGCTTTACGCGCGTGAACTGCTGGATTTGAATTATTCGGAAGACGAAGAAGCCGTTGTCATCACCGAAACCGATTCCTGTACCGTGGACTCGATTCAAACGATTCTCGGAACAACGGCCGGAAAAGGCAATCTGATTGTCAACAATTGGGGCAAAACCGCTTTTACTTTTTACAACCGGAACAGCGGCAAAGCTGTTCGATTAATCATGCGTCCCGATTTCTTCAAACCGAATCCGGAAATGGACGAACTGCGCAAAAAAGTCATGTCCGATACGGCAACCGAAGAAGAATCGGCCCGCTATCACGAACTTTCCGACCAACGCGTCAATGATATTTTATCAACAGCCGGAAATCAGATTTACGACGTGAAAGAACCGCAGCAGCCGGCTCCCGAAAAAGCGAAAATTTTTGACAATATCATCTGCCCGATTTGCGGGGAATCTGTCGGTGTCGCGCGCTGTGTCGAAGCCGGCGGACAGAAAATCTGTCAATTCTGCGCCCGAAATCAAAAATAATTTTTCCGGCGTTTTCAAATTTTTCAAAAACAATCTTTGCGTTTGTTCAAATTCTTCAAAAATATTTTTTCGTATTTGTTCAAATTCTTCAAAAATATTTTTTTGTGTTTGTTCAAATTCTTCAAAAATAATTTTTCGTATTTGTTCAAACTCTTCAAAAACAAAATTTCTTTTTTTCAATTTTTTTAAATTTTGCCCGTCCGTGCGCAGGCAGAAGCACGGGATTTTCAATCCGAACACAGCTGCCGCTGTTCAAATAATAATGTTTGAATAAGAAAATAAAAAGCAAAATAAAAAAGAATCAAACAGGAAAATTATTCCTGTTTTTCAATTTCCGTTTCAGCGCAGAATTCTTCAAAAATAATTTCCGTTCCGGCCGTTGCCCGGTCTTTGAGCGGAATGTATGCCTGACGCTCGCCCACGGCGTTGTAGGCGGGGCGAATGATTTTGCCGGAGTTGATGAGCTCTTCTAAGCGGTGCGCGCTCCAGCCGGTGATTCTGCTCATTGCAAAAATCGGCGTGTAAAGCTGCATCGGAAGATCCAGCATGCTGTAAACAAAACCGCTGTAAAAGTCGATGTTTGCGGAAACGCCTTTGTAAATGCGTTTTTCCTGGCCGATAATTTCGGGCGCTAAACGCTCGACCATTGCGTAAAGTTTGAATTCTTCTTCGCGGCCTTTTTCAATCGACAAGTTTTCAACGAATTTCTTGAAAATGTCGGCGCGCGGGTCGTTTAATGAATAAACGGCGTGCCCGATTCCGTAAATCAAACCGGCGTTGTCGAAAGCTTCTTTGTTCAGGAGTTTTCTGAGATAGCCGCCGACTTCTTCTTCGTTGGTCCAGTCGCTGATATTGGCTTTCATATCCTCGAACATTTTGACGACTTTGATGTTTGCGCCGCCGTGTTTGGGGCCTTTCAGACTGCCGAGGGCGGCAGCGATTGCCGAATAAGTGTCTGTTCCAGAGGAGCTGACGACGCGGCAGGTAAATGTCGAGTTGTTGCCGCCGCCGTGTTCGGCATGGAGAACCAATGTCAAATCCAAAAGGCGGGCTTCGAGCTCAGTGTATTTGGTGTCCGGGCGAAGCATATAAAGAATGTTTTCGGCAGCCGAGAGTTCGAGCTGCGGACTGTGGATAACTAAGCTGTTGCCGTCGTACTTGTGTCCGTATGCCTGGTAACCGTAAACGGCCAGCATCGGGAACAAAGCAATCAACTGTAAAGACTGGCGAAGAACGTTTTCAACGGATGTGTCATCCGGATTTTCGTCATAAGAGTAAAGTGTTAAAACGCCGCGCGCAAGCGTGTTCATCATTTCGTTGCTCGGGGCTTTTAAAATGACGTCCCGGACAAAGTTTTCCGGCAGCGTGCGGTAGCAGCCGAGAAGTGTTTTGAACTCTTCTAATTGAGATTCGGTCGGCAGCGTTCCGAATAATAATAAATATGTGACCTCTTCAAAACCGAAACGTTTTTCGGAAACAAATCCGCCGACAAGTTCATTGATGTCGATGCCGCGGTAGAACAGGCGGCCTTTTTTGTGTTCGGTTTCGCCCTTTGCGGGACGGCCGGATTGGACGTCGCTGATTTCTGTCAGGCCGGTGAGAACACCGTTGCCGTCGGCATCGCGAAGTCCGCGGTTAACATTATATTTGTTGAAAAGCTCGGGATCAATCGGACCGTTTTCTTCGCAGCGTTTCGCCAGTTTTTCAACAACGGCTTTCTGTTCGGCTGCGAGTTCATCTTTCGTTTTTTCAATAATTTCTTCTTCAATTTCAATTTCGACAGATTCTTCTGCAGTATCCGCACTCCCCTCGGCGGAAGCACCGCTGTCTGCCGTGTCGGCATCCATTGTTTTTGCCATGCCCAAATCTTCGAGACTGAGCGTCATTTCGGTGCTTTTAATTACATCTTCCATATTGTGCCCTCCTGCTTTTTTAGTTTTGATAAGTGCCTCAGATATTAAGTTATGGTTTGAATTTGAAAAAATGAAAAATTTGAGTTAAATTTTACATCAGAATTTCAATCTGAAACATCAAAAATGAGCTGAATCATTTTACGCAATAAAAGGTCGGATTTCAAACTTAATAGGTTCTCATCAGATAAAACTCTTTTTCGTCAACCATTTATATACTTATCTGAAATTGTCGAACATTGTCGAACCGTTCATCTTATATAGAAGTTCTATCAATTTTAAGCTGTAATTTTTCCGTGAATTGTCCGAAAACCGTGTTTCTGCATATCGTTTTCGGCAAAGGATGGACAGATGTCGGGAGCGGCTTTAAGCCCGAGAAGCACATCTGTTCGGGAATGTCAAAGCAATTTCGGGAAAGTCCTTTCAGCTGTATTTTCAGTTCATTTGAATTTGGAATTTGAATAGTTCATTTGGATTTTGAATCTGAATATTGTATTAAATATTGTATTCCGGTTCATTCGGAGAATGACAGCTGCGAATCGTCATTTCATGTTATCTTTGGAAAAGCAGGATTGAAGCTTCCTTTCAAATGATTTTCATGCTTGAGGGTTCTATCGATGAAAAATCGATCATATTATAATCAAACATTATTATCAAAATTTAAGGAGACGTAATATGTCAGGACAACCCATTTTCATTTTAAAAGACGGCAGCAAGCGCACTCGCGGAAGAGACGCGCAGGGCAACAACATTATGGCTGCAAAAGCAGTCGCCGAAGCCGTCAGAACAACACTCGGCCCCAAAGGTATGGACAAAATGCTTGTCGATTC
The DNA here is from genome assembly GCF_032714515.1 of Methanimicrococcus hacksteinii. Classification (NCBI taxonomy): domain Archaea; kingdom Methanobacteriati; phylum Methanobacteriota; class Methanomicrobia; order Methanosarcinales; family Methanosarcinaceae; genus Methanimicrococcus; species Methanimicrococcus hacksteinii. The sequence goes on from NZ_JAWDKC010000022.1 coordinate 26,522, forward strand.
CATGGGCGATGTCACAATTACAAACGACGGTGCAACCATTTTGAAAGAAATGGACATTGAACACCCCGCCGCAAAAATGATCGTCGAAGTTTCCAAAACACAGGACGAAGAAGTCGGCGACGGTACAACCAGCGCGGCAGTCGTTGCAGGCGAACTTCTGAAGAAAGCAGAAGACCTCATTGACATGGACATTCACCCGACTGTCATCGCATCCGGCTACAGACTCGCAGCCTCAAAAGCTGTCGAGCTCGTTCAGGGACTTGCAAAAGACGTCGATGAAACCAATGTCGACCTTTTAACAAGCATCGCGTCCACCGCCATCACCGGCAAAGGCGCAGAATCCGCAAAGCCGCTTTTGGCCAAGATTTCCGTTGAAGCTGTCACCAGCGTTGTCGACGATGTCAACGGCAAGAAGCAGGTCGACAGAGAACAGATCAACGTGGTCAAAAAAGTCGGCGGCCGCATTGAAGATTCTGAATTGATTAAAGGCATGATTATTGACAAAGAGCGTGTTCACAGCAACATGCCTGAGTTAGTCGAAAACGCCAAGATTCTTTTGCTCAACGAAGCCATTGAACTCAAAGACACTGAAATCGACGCTGAAATCTCCATCACCTCACCGGACCAGCTCCAGCTTTTCCTCGACCAGGAAGAAGCCATGATTAAAGCAACCGTTGACAAAGTCATCAACAGCGGCGCAACAGTCGTTTTCGTTCAGAAAGGCGTTGACGACATGGCACAGCACTTCCTTGCAAAGGCAGGCATTTTCGTTGTCCGCCGTGTCAAGAAGAGCGACATGGAAAAACTCGCCCGCGCAACCGGCGCTGCTTTGATTTCCAACTTTGATGAAATCAGCGCAGACGACCTCGGCTACGCAGCACTCGTTGAAGAAAAGAAAGTTTCCGGCGATGCCATGATTTTCGTTACCGGCTGTGAGAACCCGAAATCCGTTTCCGTTCTTCTCCGCGGCGGTACCGACCATGTCATTGACAGTATCGAAACAGCACTCGAAGACTCTCTCCGCGTTGTCGGCGTCGTCATCGAAGACAAGAAACTTGTTGCAGGCGGCGGCTCACCTGAAGTCGAACTTTCACTCAGACTCAACGAATACGCGGCAACACTCGAAGGCAGAGAACAGCTCGCTGTCCGCGCCTACGCAGAAGCACTCGAAATCATCCCCAAGACATTGGCAGAAAACGCCGGTCTTGACCCGATTGACATGCTCATGGACCTTCGCTCCAGCCACGAGAAAGGCTTAAAAACCGCCGGTCTCGATGTTTTCAAAGGCGAAGTCGTTGACATGTGGAAAGAATTCGTTGTCGAACCCCTCCGCGTGAAGACTCAGGTCATCAACGCAGCCACCGAATCCGCCGTCATGATTCTCAGAATCGACGATGTGATCGCAACAACCAAATCCCAGGGCGGCGCTCCGGGAATGGACATGAGCGGCATGGATCCGGGTATGGGCATGGATATGCCTTAATTTGAAAATTAAAATATTAAAACAAATGAACAGAGATTTTTCTCTGTTTACCTTTTCTTTTTTTCGTTATTGTTTCATTCCCGTTGTTTTTATTCTTACGAGTTTCAATCATCTTGTTTTCATTCTTATAGCTGTTCTTCTTATTGTTTTATAATTGAATCATTTTTGAAGCTTCGCCCGCGTGCGAATCGCATGAATTTTTAAAATCATTCAAACCTGAATCCGTTTTTACAGATAATTTGCAAATAATTTACAGATAATTTACAGATAATTTACAGATAATTTACAGATAATTTACAGATAATTTACAGATAATTTGCAGAATATCTGATGTGATACCGACTATCCGATCGGAAACTTTTTTCTTTTATAGTATGAATCGCGTTTTATTAATGAGTATCAAAATGAAACTATACTGCAGATGTGATTTGTATGCAATTGTTGGAAAAATTCGGTGTTCAGGGGAATAAAAAAATTCGCCTTTGTTTAATTCAAAGCACACTTGCCGCCGGATTTGTTTCTGTTTTCTTTTTAATGATGGGACTTTTTGAATACGGGCTTGTCGTCACTTCTTTGATTGCCAGCATTTTCATTGTTTTTATTTTTCCCGAATCGCCGGCAGCGCAATCCCGAAATTTAATCGGCGGGCATTTAATTGCCGCAGCTGTCGGGTTTTTGTGTTTTTATGCCAATATTTTGTTCCAAGGAGCGGAACCGACATTCGCTTATACGGTTTTGTTCTGCGGTTTGGCGGTTTTTGCATCCACATTGCTGATGGCATTGTTCGGTTTTGAACACCCGCCGGCAGCAGCTTTTGCGGCAGGGCTTGTCCTTGCGCCTTCAGTTCCGATTTTAATGTGTGCTTTGGGATTGGTTTGCGTTTTTGTTTTGGCATTCTCTAAAAATGTGCTGTCTCCGCTGTATTGTTCGGGCTGAATCAAAATAAAACCATGAATCAAAAAACAGGAAATAAAGAACAAAACAAAAACAAATAAAAAATAAAAACTAAAACAAGTAAAAAGCAAAAACCAAAACGATTCAGAATCAAAAAACAACCAAAAAACCCAAAAAAACACCAAAAAAAACACCAAAAAACAACACAAAAAACAGCTAAAAACAACACAAAAAACAGCTAAAAATAAAATTAAAAAAGATATTGGGTGAAATAAGTGAAAATCAGAACGGGAAGTTCCCGCCCGGATTTCCGCCGCCCATGCCGCCTTTTTTCATCATTTTCTGCATGTTGCGTCCGCCGCCTTTGCCGGCGAAATTCTTAAAGGCGTTTTGCATGGTTTTGTGATATTTCAAAAGTTCGCGGATTTCTTCGGGGCTGCGTCCCGAGCCCATGGAAATTCTGGTAATTCTGCCGGCGCTGATCACTTTCGGATCGTCGCGTTCGGCAGCGGTCATGGAATCCATAATCACTTTGTAATACTTCATTTTCTCGCTTGTCGCATCCAAATCTTTGTCGGAAAGCTTGGCGCCGCCGAGGCCCATGGAACCGAGCGGAAGCATGCTCATCACCTGTTTGAGCGGTCCCATTTTGTTCATGGCTTCGAGCTGAGCGTACATGTCGTTGAGGGTAAATTTACCCTTCATAATATTGTCAACGTCGAGTTCGGTTTCTTTCATGGATTCCTGCACTTTCTCAAGCAAAGACTGCAAGTCGCCCATGCCGAGAAGGCGGGAAATGAAACGGTCGGTGTCGAATTTCTCAAACGCGTCGGGTGTTTCGCCCGTTCCGATGAAAGCAATCGGCGCTCCTGTTTCGGCAACGGCTGAAAGTGCACCGCCGCCTTTTGCGGTACCGTCGAGTTTTGTGATGATGATTCCGGTCACGCCGACGGCATCGTTGAATGCTTTGGCTTGCTGTCCGGCCAGCTGACCGATGGCCGCGTCAAGCACCAAAAATTTCTGATCGGGTTTGGCTGCCTCATTGATGGCTTCCATTTCAGCGATCAGATCGGCTTCCAAAGCGTGGCGGCCGGCCGTGTCAATAATTTTGACTTCGTACTTTTCAATTTCCTTCATGCCGCGGTTGACAATTCCGACAGCATCCTTTTCGTTTTCTTCGCCGTAGAAGTAAATGTTCAGCTTTTCAGAGAGTGTTTTTAATTGCTGATAAGCGCCCGGGCGGAAATTGTCGGCGCCGATGACGGCAACTCTTAAGCCTTTCTTTTGGAAAAAGCGCGCCAGTTTGGCGACAGATGTGGTTTTACCGCTGCCCTGAAGACCGACCATCATAATGGTCTGGGGCTTGAGTTCAATGTTTGCGCCCTGTCCCATGATGGCAACCATTTCTTCATACACGATTTTGACAACGTGTTCGCGCGGATCGGAGCCTTTGGCCGGCGCTTCTTTTAAGGATCTTTCCTTAATGCGCTTTGACATTTCCATGACCATTTTGACATTGACGTCGGATGTCAGAAGAGCGCGCTGAATGTCTTTCACAACCTCATTGACAATATTTTCGTCAATGCGGCCGGCACCGATCAATTTTTTGAGAGCGCCCTGAAGAGAATCGCCGAGTTTGTCCATAACCATAATAAGTAGTCCTTTGCTGTTTTTGAAAAATTTATAAAGTTTTGAATTTTGTTATTTTATTTTACGGGATATGGTTTGAAGATTATAAAGAGTTTTGGAATCGGGTTTTGATTTTTGAATCTGATTTCCCCGCGATTCGTTTCCCATTATTTTATAATCCGGATTTGATAAACGAATTTAATAAACGAATTTAATAAACAAATTTAAATTCTGAATTGTAAACGATTCAAAATTTAAAAAATGGAAAACCAATTCAAAAACCAATTCAAATATTTTGAAATATCAATTTTAAAATATCAATATTTCAAAAGCATGAAATAAGCAATAATTGCCACGGCCAATCCCGCAAGAACTAAGAACAAAACGGTCGGCGGCGATTTAATGATTTCAGCAGGATCAAAAATGCTGCCGTTTATCGGTCCTGAAACAGAAGTGCTGTCATCGGCTGACAGCCGGCCGAAATCGGCCGATAAAGCCGCCGCGCTGCCGGCAAATGAAAGAAAAATGAACAAGATTGCAAGAAATACCGTGATTTGTTTAAAAGACATAATATCAGTCCTCATTTTTATTTTGAAAGGCTTGTATTTTTAATTAATTTTACATTTTTAATTTTACATTTTTAATTTTACATTTTTAATTTTACATTTTTAGTTTTTGCATTTTTAATTTTTGCATAGACAAAAATTCGATATAAAATATGTCATTGAATATTCTGAAAATTTTTAATTTTGATGTTTGAAAATTAAAATGTTTGAAAATCAATTTAAAACAGATTCAAAATTTATCTGAAGCTTATTTGAAGTTTATCTGAAGCCTCTTTGAAGTTTATTTGAAGCTTATTTGAAATTTATAAAATTTAATGGAAATGATTGTAAACCTTCAATTTGTAATTGAAATGTTAACTTTACCAAAAGCTTAATAAGAAAAGCACAGAATTAGGGATTTGTCATTATTATTAGATACGATAAATCGATATGCGTATCTGAAAATAATTGCAGAATATGCGAAACAAGAGAGGGAAAAACGGAAAAGTTATGTTAAGGATTTCTAGTCAAGTTTGACCGAAAAATTTCTCGGCTGATTCTTGAATTTTTGTTTTCCTGCTTTGGGCGTTAACCAAACCCTGTCATTCACATTTTTTGCATCTCATATTATATCTGCGGGGGTTGCACAGGCCATAGGCCGTCGATTTTTCCGCATTAAACCAATCTGCCTGATTAATCACTTTAGAGGTTACTTATAATGAAAGAAATCAGAATTCACGGACGCGGCGGACAGGGTTCCGTCACAGCCGCAGAACTTCTTTCCATTGCCGCATTTGCCGACGGCAAATTCAGCCAGGCTTTCCCGGCTTTCGGTGTGGAAAGACGCGGCGCACCCGTTCAGGCTTTTATGCGCCTTGACGATGTGCCGATTCGTATCAGAAGTCAAATTTATGAACCGGACTACGTTATTGTTCAAGATCCGACACTCCTTGACGTCGTCAATGTGACGGGCGGTCTGAAAGAAACCGGCGCTTTAATCATCAACACGAAAGAATCCGCCGACGCTTTCAAAAATTTGAACACGAAAGCTAAAATCATGACCGTCGACGCGACCAAAATCGCAATGGATGTCATCGGCGTTCCGATCGTGAACACGATTCTGCTCGGCGCGTTCGCAGCCGCCACAGGTGAAGTGGCTGTCGAATCCATTCAGGAAGCCGTGAAAGAAAGATTTGCCGGAAAAGTCGGCGAAAAGAACGCGGAAGCCATCCGCATTGCATACGACTTTGTCAAAGGGGAGATGAACGCATGAAAATTACAATCGGCGCCGTCTGCGAACCCGGAACGGCAATGGAAAACAAAACCGGCGGCTGGCGAACATTCATGCCGGTCTTTGATTACGAAAAATGCATCCGCTGCGCCATCTGCGAAGTCGCATGTCCCGACATGTGCATTTACGCCGACCAAACGACAGCGAATGACAAAGGAAAATGCTTGTACAAAGCAGATTACGATTATTGCAAAGGATGCGGCATTTGCGCAAACGAATGCCCGAAAGATGTGATCACAATGACTTTGGAGGAAAAATAATGGCAGTCAATCCGAACGACAAATCCAAGATGACGGTCGTTGAAGGCTCATACGCCGTTGCCCACGCCGCAAAAGTTGCGCGCCCGCAAGTCATATCGGCATATCCGATCACACCGCAGACCCACATCGTGGAAGACTTATCCCAATTTATGGCAGACGGCGACATTCCCGGCTGCGAATACATTAACGTGGAATCCGAATTTTCGGCAATTTCCGCCTTAATCGGCGCATCCGCTGCCGGCGCCAGAACTTATTCCGCAACAACATCCCAAGGTCTCTTTTTGATGCACGAAGCGTTGTTCAACGCATCCGGCATGAGACTCCCGATCGTGATGACGGTTGTCAACCGTGCCGTCGGCGCTCCGATTAACATTTGGAACGACCAGCAGGACTCCATCGCGCAGAGAGATTCCGGCTGGATTCAGCTTTACGCCGAAGACACGCAGGAAGCGGCCGACATGGTGCTTCAGGCATTCAAGATTTGCGAAGACAAAAATGTCCTTTTGCCGATTATGGTTTGTATGGACGGGTTCGTTTTGTCTCACGTTTATGAACCGGTCGTTTTGATGGACCAGAAAGAAGCGGACGAATATTTGCCACCGTTTAAACCGGACCACTATTTGGACCCGAAGAATCCGATGTCTTTCGGAACGCTCGGCGACCCGTCCGTTTACACGGAATTCAGATACTTGCAGGAACAGGCAATGATGAACGCGCTTCCGATCATTGAAAAAGCGGCTGACGACTTCAAGAACGTGACCGGCAGATACTATGGCGGTTTGATTGAAGGCTACGAATTGGACGACGCGGAAGTTGTCATCGTTTCATTCGGCTCGCTCCTCGGAACGATTAAAGATGTCGTTGACGAATACCGCGCAAACGGCGAGAAGATCGGCGTTTTGAAAATCCGTTCATTCAGACCGTTCCCGACAGAAGCTGTCAACAATGCTTTAAAGAACGCCAAAGCGGTTGTCGTCGTTGAAAAAGACATTTCAATCGGCAGAAACGAAGGCGCTCTGTTTACGGAAATCAAAGCCGGCCTTTACAACACGCCGACAAGAATTCCGATGACCAGCTACATGGTCGGACACGGCGGCCGTGACATCCGTCCGATGCACATCAGAGAAATTATCGAAGCAACGAAGAAAGTTGCGGAAACAGGAAAGATTGACGTTGAATCTCAGTTCAACGAAGTGAAGGAGGAATTGCTGTGAGCGACAATCAGCCTTTCAATTTGTTAACCGCCGGCCACAACGGCTGTGCCGGTTGCTGTGACGCGTTGGCTGCCAAATATGTTTTGATGGCAGTCGGCTCCGACTGTATCGTTGTCAATCCGACCGGATGTTTGGAAGTTATGACAACCCCGTTCCCGAGATCCGCCTGGAATGTGTCGTGGATTCACTCTTTGTTTGAAAACGGCGGCGCTGTCGCGTCCGGCGTTGAAGCGGCGCTTATTGCACAGGGACGCAAAGGCAACACCAAGATCATCGGCATGGGCGGCGACGGTTCAACCATGGACATCGGCATCGGTGCCTTGTCCGGCGCGTTTGAACGCAATCATGACATCATGTACGTTTGTATCGACAACGAAGCTTACATGAACACGGGCGTTCAGCGCAGCAGCGGAACGCCGTTCGGTGCTTCAACCACCACCAGTCCTGCCGGCAGCAAATCTTACGGCAACAACACCAACAAGAAAGATATGCCGGCCATCATGGTCGCCCACGGCTCTCCGTATGTGGCAACCACGTCCATCGGTTATGCAAACGACATGATGAAGAAGGTCAAAAAAGCGGCTGACACTGTCGGCTCAACCTACATCCACGCGCATGCGCCCTGCCCGACCGGCTGGGGTTTCGATTCGTCCAAGACGATTGAAATGGCAAAGCTGGCTGTCGACTGCTGCCTCTGGCCGCTCTACGAAATTGAAAACGGAGAAATCACCGCCGTTAAGAAAGTCAAAGACCCGAAACCGGTCGAAGAATACTTAAAAGCACAATCCCGTTTCAAACACCTTTTCAAGATGGAAGGCGGCGACAAAGAAATCGAAAAGATTCAGCAGTTGGCCGATAAAAACATCGCGAAATACGGACTTGACAAGTAATTTTACTTGTCATTTTCTTTTCTTTTTTCATTTCTTTTTTGATATTTGTTGTTCGCGCGTGAGCGGATGCTTTTTTAAAAATTTGTTTTATTCAAACCGGATTTTAATTTTATTTTCGATTTATTTTTGTAATGATTTTAATAAAAACATAATCTATCGACTTTTTTTAATTTAATTAGATATAAATAGTCGTCAAGCTGTTAGAAAATTGGGCCAATTTAAAAGGAGAAAAAATGATGAAATCTGCATTAGAAATCGGACAATATTTCATAGAAAAATCAGATTTATCGAATTCATGGGAAGGGAATACAAAACTTCAAAAACTGTTGTTTTTTGCTTGGCTTATTCATTATTACAAATTCCAAAAATCATTATTTGATGATGATTTTTTTGCATTTGAAAACGGTCCGGTTGTTGAAAATGTCAGAAAAATGTATAAAATTAATTACTTTGATCTGAAAAACAAACCGCTTCCTGAATATTCGATAGAAGAAGAGGAGACATTAATCTTAGCAATTGAAATCTTCGGAGATTCTGATTGTGACGAACTGATTGAACTTAGTCACAAATCTCCGATCTGGGAAAAATATTTCAAAAATTCAATAAAGACGGATTCAACAGAAAATACGATATATTACTGTACAGGGATTTCAAAAATTCCGAGAGAAGAACTTCGGGAGGAGCTTCGAATGATTGAAAATATTCTTTATACATATGAATATCAAAAAACAGCGGAATTAAATATCAAAGAAGAGAAATTAAAAAATACGAGAATGGACAGCAATAATTTCCCTGATTTTTTAGATAAATTTACAATCGAAAACTGCAATTTAGAAATTGTAAAACCGATTCCGATTTCAGTTACAAACGAGGACGGAACATATGTTATAGATGTCGATGTTTTTGATTTATTTTCATATGATGAAGATTTTGCAAAAGCAAGACAAGACATGGAAGAAAAAATCTGTATATTGTGGAAAAACTTTGTCGAGTATGATGAAAAACAATTAGATGTCGGCGGTGTTTTCATGAAAAAACTTCTTTTGAATTATGTGGGGAAAAAGCATGGTTTATAAAAAAGAGGACGTTGAAAACTCTTTAAAAAAGAAAGGATTTATAGAAAATGCTGACGGCAAACATAAAACATTTTTTTACCATACAGCAGAAGGAAGATCACTTTTTATTACTCATACAAGCCACGGTTCAAAAAACATCGGAAATTTTTTGGTTTCAAAGATGAGCAAACAGCTTCATTTGGAAAAATCTCAATTTGAAAAACTTGTTGAATGCCCTTTGAAAAAAGAAGAACTGAGCGAGATATATAAACTAAAAACAGAAGAAATAATGAGAGAAAAGGAAGTCAAATATTTGTGATTTTTAATTTTTTGTTGTTGCTTTCAGTATTGTTATTCATATCGTTTTAAATATTAGGAATTCGAAAAGAAAGTTATTGATTTTTAAAAAAATGAGGAAAAAATGAAAATGGAAGATAAATCAATTGGAATTAACCATCTAATTTGTTATTTGGCTATTTTTTTGATTATCATTTTTATATTTTGTCAATTAGAAAAAACAATTCTACAATTAACTTTTGGATTTTAGATTGGGTTTACTCTCTTAATTATTGGAAGTATTTTGTTGTACTTCAATCCATTTAGTTTAAAAGACTTTTATAATAATGATTTGAAAATGTCCTCTTGGTTTGGGACCATCATTTATTTTATAGGATTGTGGATGTTAACAAGTGAAATTATTTTGTTATTTTCATCGCTTTATTATCCATTTGAATTAACCTTAAAAATTTACATCAAATCATTGAGTCTTTCAATCACAGGATTAACTGGCGGGGTAGCAATTTTATTGAATAAATCGGGAATACCAAATCCATTTAGTAAGGACAAAAATAACAAAATAAAACAACAAGAAATAATTAAACAATCAATTCCATTATTTGCAATGTGTACAATAGTGGCTTTTATAAATTATTACGTGTTTAACTGGGATTTTCTGAGAATAACCATTAGTATGCTTGTTCTGTTAATTGGATACCTATTAATTAATTTAAGCAACAAAAAAAGTAATTTGAAAAACATATTAGATCTTACAGGAAATATGTTTTTTGTTGTTGGCGGCATTTTACTTTTGAATGAGATTATTATAATCCTTGTGAGGTGTTCACTTGGAATGAATAATATGACATTTTTAGAAATGTTTTCTTGGACTAATATGTTTATCAATATAAATTCCGAAATTGATACATATTTAGATATTTTTTCGATATCTGTTATAATTGCCATCAGTATGGCCACTGTCATTATAGCTAAAAGGATGATAAAAAATAACAAAATTAATGATAGAAAGATGAAGAAAATTGAAAAAAAGCTTAAAAAAATGAAAAAGATTGAAAAGGAATTTAAAAAAATGGAAGGAAACAATTGAAAATCATTTCATTCTTTTTTCATAAACATCTCTTCATACAACTCAATCTTCCTTTTCAACCGCCCGGAAACATACTCAGACCTGCCCCCACAAATTTCCAAAATCTTCAAAGACTCTTCATAATACTCCGCAATCTTTTCAACACCCCAATGCGCCGGCGGCTTTTGTAAATTAATAATCCTGTCGCACATTTTGATCGTTGCAATATCGGAACCGCCGGCGTGAATTCCGTTCAAATATTCAAGAAGCGGTTGCCCGTCTTTTTTTGTAAGCAAATCAACGCCGGAAACAACACTTGAATCAAAATGTTCAAGCATTTCTTCTTTTGTCACCGGGGTATCTTCTAAAACATCGTGAAGAAGTGCGATTTGAACAGCATCTTTGATATTTTTCAGCGGTTCGATTCTGTCGGCGGCGAGCACTTCGGCGGCAACCATACAAACGTGTGTGATGTAGGGCAGATTGCCGGCGTAAAACTGGCCGTTATGAGCGGCAGCGGCATAAAAAAGCGCTTTGTTGTAAAAATCCTGCAATTCTTCCGGCGGCACAGTTTTGTGGTTTCCCATTTTATCAATCCTTTTCTTCTGTTTTGTTTCTGTTTTGTTTCTGTTCTGTTTTTGGTTTCTTGTTGTTTTTTGTTTCTTGTTGTTTTTTGTTTCTTGTTGTTTTTTGTTTCTTGTTGTTTTTTGTTTAAAACACTTTAAACTTCATAATTTTAATCCGGATAATTTAATTAGACAATTTTAATTTTAGCAAATACTTATATAATAAAAAATACTACTAATTAATAATGACTATTAAAAACATCACAATGGTTCTGTTTGCTTTCATTATTTTGGGGGCAACAGTTATTCCTGCTTACGCAGACGCAGAGACTGAGAAACAAATCGGCCCCGGTGAATGGAGAATCGGCTTTGATATGATTGATTCGACACCTCTGATGAACCCGTCTTTGATGGATGAATTCAGAAACCATGAAAACACATTGGCCGTTTACGGTGAAATTCCCGAAATCAGCGGAAAAGCCGCACATGAACACTGGACGGCTGTCAGCCAAGTGGCAAAAGCCATTTCAAAGGACAGTATAATGCAAGAGTATGAAAATCGGGATTTTGCAATCGGTATCGGTGCTTATATTGACGGATATGTTATGATTGAAATTTCGGAAGGAAAAGAAGGCGAATTCACTTCCGAAGATATCGCATCCTTTAAGGAAACTGCCGACAAGCACGCTGAAACCTTCGGCATCCAAAACCTGCCTTTGATCTTCCAGACCAAGGAAACACCCTACGGCTTTGAAAAATCCGAAAATGAAATCAGCAAAAAAACAATTTCCGATTATTTTCCGAAAATCACCAGATTGTTTAAAATAATCTAAAAAACAAATAAAGTTTCAAGCGGTTGAATTAAATTGTTTGAAATATCAAAATCAACAAAGTCAATTTACGCCTTTTTCGTTTTCTTTTAATTTTCCGAAAACTTTGCTTTCCTCTTTTTTGATGAAATACGAATTTAAATTGACCATCATCACGTAACCGTCTTCTCCGTCGGAATAATATTGTGATTCGACCCACGCTGCCGAAAAACCGAGTTTATTGTATAAATTAATCGCCGGCTTGTTGCTCACGCGAACCTCAAGAGATGCTTTTTGAAGGCCTTTGAGCAGGAAATAAGTACAGATGTGATCAATCAAACGTTCGGCAATGCCTTGGTTTCTGTGATATTTGCTGACGGCAAGCGAAAAAATATGTCCTTCCGATTCTGAAAGCGCGTAGCCGACAATAAAACCGACAATATCTTCTCCGATTGCGCAGACAAAAAATCCGTCGCGGAAGACTTCATAAAAATTAATGTATTCGTAAGGATTGTGTTCGTTAAAAGCTTCCGCTTCAAGCATGAGAATACTGTATTTGTCCTCGGGAACATACCGGCGGATGAACGGATGCGGAAGCGGAACAGTCATTATTACGAGTATGGAAAACTTTGCATTTTAATGTTTGTTAAGATAACTCGCTAGAAAAGGTATAAAATGAATGGTTTGTTAAAAAGATGAAAACATGACAATTCAAACGAAAACTGTAAGTGAGTTTAAAGGATGTCGATTTTTAGTTCCTGCATACCAACGCGGATACCGATGGACAAAACATGAAGTTACGGCTTTGTTAAATGATGTTTGGGAATTTTCAACAGAAGGAGACAAAAAATACTGTCTGCAACCTCTGATCGTAAAAAAAAGAGATGATGACATGTTTGAAGTCGTTGACGGGCAACAGCGACTTACGACAATATATATTTTTATGAAGATAGCTGCTCAAAAAATTCAATCTGTTACACTGCCATTTGAAATTGAATATAAAACTCGAGAAAATAGTGCAACTTTTTTAAAATCCTTATCAAATAATATGGATTTAAAATCTGAAAAAAAGAAAAATGTTGATTATTTTCACATTGTTTCGGCATATGAAGCTATTAATGAATGGTTTGAACGACAAGAGAATAAATCTGTTGAAATAAGAGAATTAAACAAAAAAATGTATGAAAATGTTTCTTTTATTTGGCATGAACTTCCCGAAGATGAAGATCCGATTGCCATGTTTAGAAAAGTGAATTTAGGTAAAATACCACTTACAAATGCCGAACTTATAAAAGCCTTATTATTAAATAGAGACAATTTTACAGAGAAAAATGTTAATACGCAAATTGAGATTTCGCGTTCATGGGATAGAATTGAGCAAGGACTGTATAATGATTCATTTTGGTATTTTCTCAATGAAAATGACCCAAATGGAACTAGAATTGATATGTTATTTGAAGTGTTGGCCGAAAGACAAAATGATAAATCAAACAATCCAATACTTAAACAAAATTATTTTGCTTTTTTGGTATTTTCATCAATACTTAATGAAACAAATGATAAAGCACAATTTGTGGAGAAATTGTGGGAAGAGGTAGAGAAATTATATTTTGAATTTCAAGATTGGTATGACGATTTGGATAAATATCATATAATCGGATACCTTGTTGCTTCCGGTATAAGAGTTTCGGAAATTCTCAATCTTACAAAAGGCAAAAGAAAAAGTGATGGGAAAAAAGAATTACTTAATAAAACAAAACACACTCTCGAAAAGTATGAGCCTCTTTCAGAAATTTCATATGAGGATAAAAATGTTGTTAAAAAAATACTGTTGTTGTTTAACATTGCAACTTTGGTTAATAAAAGTGAAAAACAAAATCGTTTTCCTTTTGAGGTTTATAAAAAACGGTTTTGGGATATTGAACATATCCATGCAATCGCCGATAAAAGCGGCGATGCTGACGATGCATTATGGAATTTAACGTTACTTGACAGCAAAACCAATCGAGAACCTGAATATGCCGCCGAGTCATTTGATGTAAAACGAAGAATTATACTAGAACGTGAATCTGAAGGATTGTTTGTACCAACTTGTACCAAAAATGTATTCCTCAAAGCATATTCTTCAAAACCAGAAAATATGGATATTTGGAAAGATGAAGATAAACAAAACTATATTGAAGAAATAGAAAAAACGTTGGATATTTTTTTCCGAGGGGATGATTTTGAATGAATGAACAAGGCATTGAAACTCTTCTTAGCTTATTGGAAAAATATGATATTGTCATACCGATTATACAAAGAGATTATGTACAGGGACGAGAAGATGAACATGCTAAAATCGTTCGCCAAAATTTACTTTCAGATATGAAAGCGGCTATATTGCAAAAAACTCCCCCGTTAGATTTGAATTTTGTTTACGGAAAAGTGGAAGGTAACGATTTTATTCCGATTGATGGACAACAACGGCTAACAACACTTTTTTTATTGCACCTTTATGCATTCCGCAATGATGAATCAAAAACAGAACTTTTTCACCGTTTTACATATAAAACGCGAATAAGCTCTCACGCTTTTTTTGAAAAATTAACCACAAACCGCAAAGAGATTTTTGCATCATTATTGCCCCCTTCCGAAGAAATCAAAGACTCTGAGTGGTTTGCGCCAAATTGGAAATTTGACCCGACAATAGAATCTGTGCTTATAGTCTTAGACGATATAAAGAAAGAATTTTCATCTATTGAAGATCTTGACATGAAATTGTCAAATAAAGAATATAACCCCATTGTGTTTAAGTTTCTTGATATGGATGACCTCGGCATGGAAGATACACTATACATTAAACTGAATGCCCGGGGAAAGCCTTTAACCCAATTTGAAAACTTCAAAGCAAGTTTAAATGCTCAAATGAGAGAACTTAACATTCCATTCACAAACGAATTTGAAAATTCTTTTGATAACGAATGGACTGATTTGTTTTGGGAACATTCGGGACAAAATTTGCAAGATTTTGACCAAACATTTTTAGCGTTTTTTGAAACTTTGTTTAGGAATCATGAAATAATTGATTTTCATGAAAAAGATGATTGGGAACTAACTTTGGATTTTTCAAGGATAGATGAACAAATATTCGAAACCATTTATTATACCCTAAATTTTCTTTCAAACCATTCAAATAAGCATTCAGAAAAATATTCACCGGCATATAAATTCATTTTCGATGCATTAGATGAAAACAATAACCACAAAAATCAGGTTTTGTTTCACGCCGTTTCTAAATATTTATGCTTATCAAAAGGAACTGATAATGGCTCATTTAAACAATGGCTTAGAATTATACGAAATATTATCTTAAATTCGGAGAATCATACATCCTATAATTATAAAAACGGGTTAATAGATGAAATAGACAAATTGGCAGAACAAAAAGACAAATTGTTAGAATATTTTTCCAATGAAAATGTGCTGGGATTTGATGATCAAATTCGCGAAGAACACATAAAATCTAAAATAATTTTACAAGATGAAGATTTTGCGAAAACCATCTATGAAGCAGAAAATCACCCATACTTTAATGGACAAATTCGATCAGCGCTTTATCTTGCAGGCAATGAAGAAGAACAGTATGATAAAGAAATTTTTCAACATTATTGGATGAAAATTTCTGAACTTTTTGATGCGGCAGGACCAAAACACGACAATCATCTTCTTCGGAGAGCATTACTCACTTTTGGGGATTATTCCACAACAATCACTGGGCCTGATAGAGTATTAGCACCCGATAAATCTAATGAATATTTTTCCAGTATAAAAGATCTGTTTTCAAATTGTAATATTTTTGTAAAAGAATTATTAGACAATCTAACTTCAAATAATTCAATAGAAACACAATTAAACACTATTGTAAAAAAATCAGCGATACCCGAAACGGACTGGAGACATTGTTTTATAGATTATCCAGAAATATTTTCTTATATGAATCAATCATATCTGTTATTACGCATAGTAAATGATACGGTGATTATGAGTCCGAATAAAGTCTTCAATGGTCTTAATCGGGATGTTTTCCTTTCCGCACTGGAACAATCCTTAAAACGAATTGGGATTATTTCTTTACCTTGTAGTGGATTGGGTATCAAATGTGATTGGTACCTTGCAGCCAGATCTTTTAAAATACGGTTCAAAAATAAACAATTTCAAATATTTAATGAAAAAGATGAAATCATTTTTGAAACAAGTTCAAATACACCCATTACCGAAGCAACTAATAATTTGAAATTTATATTAATATGAACAAAATGTTACCGCATTTTAATGTTTAGAAAACAAATTCCCGCCTGCATTTTTCAGCGTATTCATCAAAAACATTCAATATTTCAACTGTCAGCGATTCTCTCTCCGCCGACAATTCGTCATCCGATAAATGCCTGATTTTAATTTCTTTATGAAAATCATTGATTTTTAAGCGCATTTCCCGCGAATACGGCAAACCTTTGGTAAACCATTGCGCATGCGCCCGAACATTGACATGCGGAAGCAAATTGTATCGCTTCAAATTTTCAAAATACTGATTTAAATCCGCGCCGCGAATCTCAAATTCGTCGGGTACCGAAACAATTTCCGGCTCGCCTGTTTCCAAATAAAATTTTAATTCTCGAAAAAGATTCGGATTTCCGATAGCTGCACGGCCGATCATATAACCGTCGCAGTTTGTCAGATCCATTGCCGTTTGAAGCGATTTTTCATCAACGATATCCCCGTTTAAAATGACGGGAACAGAAAGTTCTTTTTTAATTTCGGCAATGATTTTCCAATCCGCATTTCCGGAATACATCTGACCCCGCGTTCGTCCGTGAACGGTGACTGCGGCAGCGCCGGCATCTTCCAAAGATTTTGCCAGCCGAAGTGTTTTTTCATGGTCTTTGTAAATTCGGATTTTGGCGGTGACGGGCAATTCGGCGGTTTCGCAAACGCGGCGGACGATGTTTGCCGGATGATTGGCCGTTCCGAAATCCTGCGCCATCAAAGCCGCGCCGCAGCCGGTTTTGGTAATCGGCGGAGACGGGCAGCCCATATTAATATCAATCACTTTGGCTGCCGGGCTAAACAATCCTTCCAAACCTGCGGCGGTTTTTGCAATGGATTCGGCATCGTTTCCGACAATTTGAATCCCGTAAGGAACACCGCCGATTGAAAAACCACGGTTTTTCGCATACGGGTCGTCGTGATTAAAGCCGTCGGAGTGAATCATCTCCGTGTACGTGAAATCAGCGCCGCAAATATGGGCAACGTGCCGGAAAGCCGGGTTTGTGACATCCGCCATCGGCGCCAAAAATAAAGCCGGCTTCTTGGAGTTGAAATCAAAAAACATAAAACAGCCTCAGAGACTATTCAAAAGATGTTCTGATATTTAGTTTTGCTTTTGCGGGGGATATTTTAAAACGAATGAAATCATTTTCCAAAAACACTAAAATTTTAAAAATCAAAAATAAAATTAAAAGTAAAAATAAAGAATTAAACTAATTGTCGGAGAAATCAAATTGAGAATTATCGCTTTTGTCGGCATGCCTGCCTCCGGAAAATCTGAAGCGTCCAATGTTGCAAGAGAAATGGGAATTCCCGTCGTGACGATGGGTGATGTCATTCGAAAAGAAGTCGAATTGCGCGGGGCCGACCCTGCCGACGGCGGCAAAATCGCAAACGAGCTGCGTGAAAAAGAAGGGATGGACGCCATTGCCAAACGCTGTATGGCAATGATTGAAGAAAAAATGAACGAAAATCCGTCCAAAGTTTTCGTCATCGACGGCGTTCGCGGAATTGCCGAAGTCGATTATTTCAAAGAACATCTCGGCGACGGATTCATGCTCGTTTCCATTGCCATTGATTCCCCGATTGAAGAGCGTTTTGACAGAATCGTCGCCCGCAAAAGAGAAGACGATATGGACAACATCGAACAGCTCAAAGAGCGCGACACGCGCGAAATCGGATGGGGCATGGGTGAAGCAATTGCAGCGTCTGACAGAATCATTGAAAACACATCGACATTGGAAGAATACCGGGCAAAAATCCGCCAATTGTTTGAAGAAATGATTGCCGAAGAAGAAAGCAAATAAAAGAAAAACAAAGCAAAAAGCAAGCAAAAAACAAAGAAAAAAACAAAGCAAAATGCAAAAAACAAAAGAAATCAAAATAATTTGGGATAACTATGATTAATGCAGACGTCACATTTTCCGCGCCCGTTTACATGACGGAAGATCTGGAAAAGGTTAAAGCCGCCGTTTCCAATATGGTCAATCACGGCCGCCCGAAAACAGAAGAAATTCTCCCCGAGACGATTT
Source organism: Methanimicrococcus hacksteinii (assembly GCF_032714515.1). Lineage (NCBI taxonomy): Archaea > Methanobacteriati > Methanobacteriota > Methanomicrobia > Methanosarcinales > Methanosarcinaceae > Methanimicrococcus > Methanimicrococcus hacksteinii. The sequence goes on from NZ_JAWDKC010000022.1 coordinate 44,859, forward strand.
CCGGTGCAAATACGAAACATGAAAAAAATCAAACGGAATGTGACAATATAAACCCCTTCATTTCCGATGCAGAAAATATTAAACAAACTGTCGTCGCCGCCGGAAATTTGGATCTTTTATCCGGCATTCATTATTTGATTCGAAAAGAAGAAATCATTGATACCGCAAATACCGCTTTAATGCAGGGAATTGATGAAACCGGCTGCCGGACTTTTGTTTCACTCAATAAACAGGCGGCGTTGATGAAACACCTGAGTTTTCCGGCAGATATTGAACCGCTCGGATCAGTTTATCTGGAAATTGAGGCGGAAACTCCGGACGACCTTTTGAGAATTATTGACTGGCTGACGCCGCCGACAAAAGAAGGCATACCGATTTACGAGCTAAAAATGAATGAATTGTAATCACAATTTTTATTTTTGAAAAACAGGACTCTTTTCATATTCAACTATTTATAAAACAACGATTTATAAAACAATACTGTTTGCAGGTGCGGCGGCTGCAAATAATAAAATAAAACAAAAAAGAAATAAAAAGGCTTAATTGCCTCTGATTTTTTTAATTTCGGCCGCGATTTTGCGGACGGAATCGTTTTTGGCCTCGATATTGTCAATCATAATACGGCCGCTTTTTTCCCACCAGGCGCGGGGATAAGATTTGTCGGTTTCGGGAACCGGAGAAAAGCCCAAATTGGCAGCCGCTTTGAGAATTTCATCAAATTCCGGCTTGGAGACGGCGCTTTTTTTCGAAATGATGCGCCCTTCCGCACGCGTTCTGTCCTTATCCAAATAAGCCGGCCAAATCACAAGCCTGCCTTCATCTTTCATCATGTTTTTTCAAATCCTTTTAATGATATAAACGATAATCATAAAATTGCGTTTTCATATTAAGACTTTATTTATTTTTGGTTTTTAAACCTTTTATTTCCTTTTCGATGATTTCAATCGGCGGCAAATCTAAATTATTTTTGAACAATTCCGTTCCGGCCTTAAAATGAAATAAAAAATCATCCCGATTTAATTATAAATTTAGCCTCAATCTAAAATGATTCTTAATTTCATTTTTGATTTATCCGAAGATTTATATATTCTCTCTGATAATATTTATTGTATTTCTTTATTTTAATAAAAATAAATACGTAAAAACAAAACAAAAACGAGGTATGATAAAATGGTCCAATCAATCCAACTTATTGTCCAGGAAGCCGACCGCACGGATGCCGGAAAAGGCATTGCCCGCATCAGTTCTGAAGCAATGACCCGCCTTTCCGTTGAACCGGGAGACATTGTCAAAATTACCGGCAAAAAAGCATCTGCAGCCGTTGTCGCGCTTTCAAATCAAGGTTCGAACAACATCAGCATCGACGGTTACATCCGAAGAGATGCCGGCGTCGGTATCGGCGATACGGTCTCGGTTGAAAAAGCGGCGCCGACCACGGCAAACCGCCTGACGATTCAGCCCGTCGGTGAATCCATCAAATTAGACGGCAAACAAGTCAGCGACTTCATTCATCAAAGATACGCCGGAGCGCCGCTTTACAACGGCAAGACAATTGCGCTTCCCGTTCAGGTTCAGCAGCAGCAGAAGCAGGATCCGTTTGAAAGCTTTTTCGGCAATTCGTGGGCCGGCAGCTTTTCAAGCAGCTTCAGCACGCAATATTATGAATTCATTGTCACCGACATCGCGCCCGATGACATTGCCGTCGTCGGCTCGGACACGAAAGTCAATTACAAAGATTCCGCTTACAAAGGCGAAGACGGTCCGAAAGGCAAGTCGGCCGGCAACATTCACTACGAGGACATCGGCGGCCTCGGACGCGAACTCAATCAGGTCCGCGAAATGATCGAATATCCGCTCCGCCATCCCGAAGTTTTCGAAAAACTCGGCATTGAACCCCCGAAAGGTGTTTTGCTTTACGGCCCCCCGGGAACCGGCAAAACATTGATTGCAAGAGCCGTTGCCAACGAAGTTAATGCTTACTTTGATACCATTTCCGGTCCCGAAATCATTTCCAAATATTACGGCGACAGCGAAGAAAAACTGCGCGAAATTTTTGAAAAAGCCGAAGAAAACGCGCCGGCCATCATCTTTATTGACGAAATCGATTCCATCGCCCCCAAACGCGAAGAATCCAAAGGCGAAGTCGAGCGCCGCGTTGTCGCGCAGCTTTTGGCTTTGATGGACGGCCTCAAAAGCCGCGGCGGCGTCATTGTGATTGCCGCGACAAACCTGCCCGACTCCATTGATCCGGCACTGCGCCGCGGCGGCCGGTTTGACCGCGAAATTGAAATCGGCGTTCCCGACAAAGAAGGCCGTATGGAAATCCTTCAGATTCACACCAGAAACGTTCCGCTTGCAAGCGATGTTGATATCGGCAAATACGCGAACATGACAAACGGTTTTGTCGGCGCGGATTTAGCACTCGTCGTCAAAGAAGCAGCTATGCACGCGCTTCGCCGCGAATTCCCGGGCATGAATCCCGATGATGAAATTTCCAAAGAAAAATTGGAAAGCTTAACCGTCAACGTCGAAGACTTTGACGCGGCGCTTAAAGTGGTTCAGCCGAGTGCGATGCGTGAAGTTCTGGTCGAAGTGCCCGACATCGGCTGGGAAGATGTCGGCGGCTTGGATTCCGTCAAAGAAGAGCTTCGGCAGGGTGTCGAATGGCCGCTCAAATACGCTTCCGTTTATCAGAAATTTGATACCAAATCGCCGAAAGGTTTCCTGATGTTCGGCCCGCCCGGCACGGGAAAAACGCTTCTTGCAAAAGCGGTGGCCAACGAGTCGGAAAGCAATTTCATTTCCGTCAAAGGCCCGGAATTGATGTCCAAATGGGTCGGCGAATCCGAAAAAGGTGTCCGCGAAATTTTCAGAAAAGCAAGATTGGCTTCCCCGTCAATCATTTTCTTTGATGAAATCGATTCCGTCGTTCCGAAACGCGGCAGCTATGAAGGCTCTTCCCACGTCACGGAAAGTGTTGTCAGTCAATTCTTAACCGAACTTGACGGCTTGGAAGAACTCAAAAACGTCGTTGTCATCGGCGCCACCAACCGGCCGGACATGATTGACCCCGCGCTGCTTCGTCCCGGACGCTTGGAAAAACACATTTATGTGCCGCCGCCGGATGCCGCCGGCAGAAAGCAGATTCTGGACGTTTACTTAAACGGCGTCAAAGATTTGCTGGCCGGCGATTTGGATGTTGACGATTTGGTTTCAAAAACGGCCGGATTTGTCGGCGCCGACCTCGAAGCTTTGGTCCGCGAAGCAAAAATGGTTGCGATTCGCGAATTCGTTCAGAAAATGGCCGGCCAAAGCGAAGAAGACATCGAACTGGCTGTCGGCAACGTCAGAATTAACCGCAAGCACTTTGACGAAGCGCTCAAACGCGTCAGACCTTCAATGGATACGGAAAGTTTGCTGAGATCCGAACGCGATTCCTGGCCGTTCAGATTCAACGAAGAAGAACGGACAGCGCTCGAAAAAGCTTATGAAGCGCTTCTTTCATTGAAATACGGTCCGGAAAGCGACGACGCCAAAAACAAAATCAAAACGCTTGAGAATTTGATTCTGGCGCCGCGTAAAGATTTCAGCGCATTGAGAGACACCGTCAAAGATCATCACGACAAAAAAGCGGCGGATGATTTTGATTACAATGTCGCTTGATTAAGCATCCGAATTCAAAAAAGATTTCATTTGCCAAAACAAAGGCAAATGATTTCATTTTTTTTGTTTTTCATTTTTTTATTTTTCATTTTCATTATTTTCATAATTTTGTTTTCAAAAAGCGGATGATTTTTCAATTTGATTTATGAAAATCGTGTCCCCCGTTTGTGATAAACATGAGTTGAACCTGCGCGGCTCGCGCGCGGCGGCATCACACGCTGTAATTTATTCTCAATTATTATTCAATTATTATTTCAATTTATGAAAACAAAAATATAGTTTGGTTTCGTCATTACAGTGTATGAAAACTTCAGGTTTTTTTTTGGTGACAGTGTGTGTTCTGCTTTTGGCATGCGCTTTTTCAGGATGTATCGGATCGGATGATCCCGCAAATGATGAAAATAATACAAATAACACAAATAATACAACTTATAATGCTTCAACAACCGTGACCGTTTCAAAAAACGGCCTTGGAATCGGTGCCGATGAAATTATTCAAATCGTTCTTCCCGAAAATAGGGCCAAGAATTATCGTTGGGAAGTTGTTCCCGAAGATGGTTTGAATATTGCCGAATCCGAATCCGGCAACCTCAGAGAGGATGAAAACGCAAATCCTGTCAAAATTTTTAACATCACGGCAGATGAAGAAGGCTCTTACGTATTTACTGCTCTTTACAAACACGCCAGCAGAGAAGTGTTGACTTATACATTCACTCAAAGATTAGATTATACAGTTCCGACAGGAAATACCTCGGCAGACCCGAATCTTGTTTTGACGATCGAAGGAATTCCGACCCCGAAAGCCGGCGGCATTGTTGAAATTAAAACACGCGGAAATCCGACAACCGGCTACACTTGGGCTGCCCAAATGTCCGAAAACGGGATGCTTCGGCTTCTTGATTCAAAATACGTTGAAGACGAACATGAAGAAGGCATGACCGGCGTCGGCGGCACATATGTTTGGTATGTGACTTCGGATGTTGCAGGTACCTATCTGTTTGACGCTGCCGAATTCAGTCCTTCGGGCAACATGACCGGCAAATTTTATTTTGACATCACATTCATTTGAATGAAATATCATTTAAAAAGTCAACAAATCTTAAAATCATTAATAACAGATTGCTAAAACAATCATTAAAACAGATCATGGTTTAAAACTAAATAAAAAGTCTTCCGGCCATGATCTTCTTATTTTATTGCCCATTTTTATTGCTGTTTCTATTGTCGTTTTTATTTATCCTTCTGATTATCTTAAATACTTTTATAGGATGTCGCCGTTTTTCTTTGTATGAAATCGATACATTTGTTTTTGGTGATGGTGTGTGTTTTACTCTTAGCATGCGCTTTTTCGGGATGTCTCGGGTCGAATGACTCCGATGAGACGAAATATGATTCAGTGACGACTGTCAATGTTCAAAAAAGAGGAATTGTTCTTGCGGCAAATGAAATTATTCAAGTCATTCTTCCGGAAAACACATCCGGCGGCTACCTTTGGGAAGTATCGGATGTTGACGGATTAATTGTCGAAGAATCTGTTTCAACATCGGCAAACGGCTCTCGCGTGAAAGTTTTCGACATTACGGCGGAAAGAGCCGGTTACTTCATTTTCGAAGCGCTGTATGTACACAACAGCAAAGACACGCCGCTGTATACGTTTACGCAAGGTCTGGACTATGCGTCTCCGATTGCAAACCCGCCGGAAGAGCCCGGTTTGATTATGGATTTTGCAGGAATTCCGACACCGCCGGTCGGCAGCATCATTGAAGTGAGATCGCGCGGAAATCCGTCAACAGGCTACACTTTAGACGTCCAGATGACGCATAAAAGTCATCTTCAGCTTCTTGATGTTCTGTTCGTAAAAGATGCGGACGGCACCAATGCGGCAGACGGCGCGGACGGGACATACGTTTGGTATCTCACGTCAGATGTTCCCGGAACTTACATGTTTGACGTGTTCATGTCAAAAGGTGCGGACGATCCTGTCGCTTTATTCTACATTGATTTGACATTTACGTAAATGAAAATTTAATTTTTAAAAATCAATTTTTTAAAAAAAGAAAAAGCCGCTGCTCATTAAAACAGCGGCATTTTCATATTTATTTTCGGCCCGTATTTTTTCAATTATTTCATATTTTCATTTTTTCAATTGCAGATCTTTAGATTGAAGAAGTGAACTGAAATTTAAGAAGAATTTTTGGATAAGTCTTCAAAAACATAGATTTTGGATAAGTTTTCAAAAACCTGTGTTTTGGAATTATTGTTTTAATTATTATCTTAAATACTTTTATAGAATGCCGCCGTTTTTACTTTGTATGAAATCGATACATTTGATTTTGGTGACAGTGTGTGTTTTACTCTTAGCATGCGCTTTTTCAGGATGTCTCGGGTCGGATGACTCTGCAAATAATACGACGAACAACACGACGAACAACACAACAGATTCCGCAACAATCGTTAAGGTTTCAAAAGAAGGTCTTTACATCGGTTCAAATGAAGTGATTCAAATTATCCTTCCCGAAAACCCGACAACAGGCTACGCCTGGGAAGTCACTCAAACGGTCGGCTTAAACGTTGACGAAGAGTATCTTTCCGATGCGGACGGTACGAAGGTCGGCGTCGGCGGCAGCAAAGTTTTCAACATCACTGCCGATTCCGAAGGCTCTTACACATTCAAAGCGCTTTACAAGCGCGCAAATGAAAACACGGCTCTTTACACGTTTACACAGAAATTGGATTACATGCCTCCCGCCAACAAACTCAGCGACAACCCGAATTTAATTTTGAAATTTGAGGGTGAGCCGACCCCCAAAGTCGGCGAAACTGTTGAAATCAGAGTTGCCGGAAACCCGACAACCGGTTATGAATGGAAGGCGGCAGCCCCCTCCGGTTCACTTAAGATCGTCAAATCCGATTACATTGAAGATGCTCACGAAGAAGGCATGACCGGCGTCGGCGGCACATACGTTTGGTATGTCACCTCAGATGCGGCAGGCACATTCACATTCGGCGCTTCATATGCCCGATCCTGGGAAGATTCGAAAGAAGCCGAATTCTACTTTGACTTGACATTTGTTGAGTAAAATCTGAAATAATCAGAATTTAACGGACTGTTATTGAAAAGATAACAATCCGTTTCTCATTTTTATTTACTTTTCCCAAAAGCGGAGCGGCTCGCGCGCGGCGGAGCGGCGGCTGCGGCACGGCTCATACGGGGCTGCGGCGCGGCAAGCAAAATTCATTCTTGAATTCATTTCATTTGAATTCATTTCATTTGACTGCGATCTGTTTTTGAGACATTTGCAGTACTCGGTTTTTGCGGCATCGGTTTTTACGACATCAGTTTTTACGGTATCGGTTTTTGAGGCATTTGCCGTATTTTGTTTTTTGCGTTTCCGAACCGATTGTGATATTTTCCAATCCCGTATCCGATTGTTAAAAACCAAAATTTATATATTGTGAATTCATGAGATACAATAGGTTTTTTAGAATTCGAGTTTTTTTGGTTTTTCATTTAGCTTGTCTGATATTTATTTCAATTATGAAAAACACGGTGTGATTACAATTGGATCCGTTTTATTTTATTGCCCTTATCGTTTTATTGCCCTTTGTCATGACACTCGCCGTGCCGCTTGCTTATAAAATAATGAAAGAAAAAGTCGGCTGGTTCGCCGCTGCGATTGCCGCCGTCTGCTTTCTTCTCATCGCCTCAATGATTCCTTCAATTGTTGACGGCCATAATCTTGCGGGGGCAGTGTCGTGGATTCCCGGTCTTTCCGTCAATCTGGCGTTTTACGCCGACGGCCTGGCTGTTCTGCTCGGGCTCATCGTCTCATTTATCGGTATTTTGATCCTTTCTTATTCCAACAAATACCTCTCCAAAGATGAAGACCTGGTTCGCTATTATCAATATCTTCTCGTTTTCATGGGCTCCATGTTCGGTGTCGCCTTTTCCGACAACCTGATTCAGCTCTTTATCTTCTGGGAACTGACAAGCATCAGCTCCTTTATGCTCATCGGCTATTACAGAAAAACCAAAGAATCCATTTACGGGGCGACAAAAGCGCTTCTTATTACAGGCGGCGCCGGTCTTTTCATGTTTATCGGCTTCATGTGCCTTTTTGCAATCACGGGAACATACGGCATTTCTGAAATGCTGACCAATCCCGAAATGCTTTCAGCCGTCAAAGACAGCCCGCTCTTTACCGTGACACTGATATTGATTCTCATCGGCGCGTTTGCCAAATCCGCTCAAGGCCCGTTCTTTATTTGGCTGCCCAACGCGATGGAAGCCCCGACGCCTGTCAGCGCTTTCCTGCACTCGGCAACGATGGTGAAGGCCGGCGTCTTTTTAGTCGCCCGTCTGCATCCGATGTTTTCCGGAACAATGGACTGGTTTGTATTGGTCGCCGGAATCGGACTCATCACAATGGTCGGCGCCGGCTTTTTGGCGCTCAAACAAACCGATCTCAAAGCGATTCTTGCCTTTTCAACCATCAGTCAATTGGCTTATCTCATGACGATGTTCGGCTTCACCACGTACGCCGAGCCCGGCATCGGTGTTCCCGCGGCAGTTTTCCACCTGCTCAACCACGCCACATTTAAAGCCTGCCTGTTCCTGCTCGTCGGCATTATCGCACACGAGCTGCACACGCGCGACATCCGCAAAATGGGCGGACTCCGCAAAGAAATGCCGATCACATTCATTCTCATGGTGATTGCGGCCGCGTCCATGGCCGGCATTCCCCCGCTGAACGGTTATTTGAGCAAAGAATTGTTCTACGAATCCTCCGTTCACATGGCAGAAGCCCTCGGCGGCGGCATCGCTTATCTGATTCCCGTCTTAGCGGTTCTCGGCGGCGTTTTGACTTTCGCTTACTCTTTCCGCCTGATCATCAAAATTTTCCTCGGCAAGAGAACGGAAGACCCCGACGTTCCCAAACACGTTCATGATCCGTCCTGGGTCATGCTTGCGCCGCCCGCAATTCTGGCAGTCCTGATTGTTGCAATCGGCCTGGTTCCGACGCCGTTTATCGACGCGCTGGTTCAGCCGGCAATTAACGCGATTCTGCCCGGCGCAGAGCATCTTCACGTCGCTTTGTGGCACGGCTTCACGCCCGCATTTATCATGACATTGATTACATTCGCGCTCGGCGCTCTGCTTTACATGCAGTACGACAGAATTGCCGGATGGGAAAACAGATTCAGCGAAAAGCATCCGAAAATCAGCCTGAACTATATTTACAATACAATGGTGGACAATGCCTACAAATTCGGAGCAACCTTCGGAAAAATGCTTCAGAAAGGTTCCCCGCGCCGGTATGTCGGAATCATGCTGGCCTTCATCATTTTCATGGTTGCCATTCCGCTCGGATTCGCGCTTTTAACGGGACAGCCGATCTTTTCAAAAGAATTGATTTTCAAAATCGCGGCATCAGAAATGATTCTCTTCGTTCTGATTGTTTTGGCCGCGTGGGGCGCGTCCGTTCTGCCGAGATATGTTCCGATGATTTTGGCATCGTCCGCGCTCGGTTTCTTTGTTGCTTTGCTTTACGCTTATCTCAAAGCGCCCGACTTGGCCATGACGCAGCTTTGCGTTGAAACGCTTTCAACAATCATGTTCCTGCTTGTCATCATGAAACTCCGCACCAAAGAAGCCGTTCGCCCCGAAACCGGAAAAGTTCGGATTCGAAACGCATTCATCGCGCTTTGCTGCGCGGCAGCGCTTTTCATGCTTCTGATGGGCGCGGATTTGTTCCCCGCGTTTGAATCCTTCTCCCATTATTTCATGGACAAAGGCATCGAACTCACAGGTGGCAGAAACATTGTCAACGTGATCGTGGTCGATTTCAGAGGCTATGATACAATCGGCGAAATTTCCGTTCTGACGATTGCCGCGCTGACCATTTACAACTTAATCAGCAGCCGCAAAAAGAAAGGAAAAGCGGCGGCGGCCGAAACCGGAACGGCTCGGGGCAATTTCGTTCCGAGCTGTCCGATACCGGGAGCGCCCGTCGGCGGCAACCAAGTGCTGGGCCATGTTTCGTGCGAAGAAGTCACCGTTGAAACAGGTGATGACGGACACAAAATCGTCGTGGATGAAAAATCCGTCAACAGACATCTGAAAGATGAAGGTGCGGATCTTTCAAACGGCCCGGAGGCGAAAAAATGAGTACGATTATTGCAAAAACAGTCGCAAGAGCAGTTCTTTTAATTGCGATGCTCTTCTCGATTTATCTGCTCTTAAACGGCGGAAATTTCCCGGGCGGCGGGTTTGTCGGAGGTGTTTTGTTCGTCTGCGCGATTGCGCTGATTTATGTCACCTACGGCATGAAATATATTAACAGCCGACTGAAGCCGAATTGGCTGGCATGGGCCGCTTACGGACTGCTGTTTGCCTCTATTACGGCAATTGCCCCAATGCTTGTCGGCCACAATTATTTCAGAAGTGCCTTTGACCACTACCACATTGAACTCTTCGGCATTCACATCGGAAACATTGAGCTTCTCTCATCCATGTTCTTTGACATCGGCGTGTACTTTACGGTCATCGGCACTTTGCTTTTCATTCTGACGCTGATCGCTTCCGATAAAACGGCAGACCCCGACGATGACGACGATGACAATTCCGTCCTTCACGGACTCTCGGGAGAAGCCGAAGCGTACAGTTTAAAACCTCAAAATCCGGTTCAAACGGAAAATAACGCGGAGGAATCCAAATGACTGAAGTCTTTACAGCGCTTACGATTTCATTGCTTTTCGGCATCGGCATTTACATGATTCTTCGCCGCGACATTATGAAAATCGCCGTCGGATTCAGCTTGATCAGCCATTCGATTAATCTGACCATCGTGACATCCGGCATTTTTACGGGAACCTTGGTTCCGATTTTAACGGAAACGATTAACGAACACGCAAGCTTCATCTTTACCGATGACTTTTCAAACGGCATTCTCGCACCGATTGTGTCGGGATTTACGGAAAACACATCGTTTGTTGACCCGCTGACGCAGGCGCTTGTTTTGACGGCAATCGTTATCAGTTTCGCGACGACCGCGATTCTGCTCACTCTTGCTTACCGCATCAGCGAGGAGTACGGGACAACCGATGTCGATGAACTCAGGAGGCTTCACGGATGATTTCTATACTTTCTTGGATGGAGGCGTTTGTTCTCAATAATATCGCCATGCTGCCGATTGCAATCGGCCTTTTGATGGCGCCCGTGATGCTGTTCCTCAAGAGCCGCCCGAAACTTCAAAAGTTTACGGCGATTGCGGTTTCCGCGCTTCTGCTGATCTTGTCTGCCGTCCTGTTTTGGACCGTTTACAAAAACGGCATACAGGTTTATGACATCGGCGAATTCGGCAAATACGGCATTGTCTTAGTCGGCGACATGCTTTCGGCATCGCTGGTCTTACTGACATCGTTCATCGGATTCTTCGTTTTGATTTATTCCTTTGATTACATCGAAAAGAAATCGCTTTCCGAAAGCTATTTCCCGCTTTATTTCCTGATGCTGACCGGCATTTACGGCATTTTCTTAACAGGCGATTTGTTCAATCTGTTCGTCTTCTTTGAAATTATGTTCCTGTCATCGACCGGCCTGATTATGGCGAACGAATCGCTCAGCGTAACGGATACGGCGCACAAGCTGGAAGCGACATACAAGTATATGGCGCTCGGCATGATCGGATCGTTTATGCTTTTGGTTGCAATCGTCACGATTTACGCATCTGTCGGTTCTTTGAACATGGCGGACATTGCGGCAAAAGTCCAAATCATCGCCGAAACCGGAACGATTCCGTGGGTCATCATCGCCGCAGCCCTTCTCTTCATTGTCGTTTTCGGCAACAAAGCGGCGCTTGTTCCGCTGCACTTCTGGCTCCCGGATGTCCACCCGACAGCGCCCACCCCGATTTCTGCGATGCTCAGCGGCATCTTAATCAAAGTCGGCGCTTACGGCATTCTGCGTGTTCTGTTCCTGATCCTGTACCCGACGAAGGAATTTTTCCTGCCGATTCTCATGTTCTTTGCGCTGCTGACGATTGCGGTCGGCGCGATCTCGGCAATGGGACAGACGGATTTGAAACGCGTTTTGGCTTACTCCAGCGTTTCGCAGATCGGCTACGTTCTGCTCGGCCTGTCTTTCGGAACAGTCGGGGCGATTACCGCGGCTTTCATGTATCTGGTCAACCACGCGCTGGCCAAGTCGATGCTTTTCCTGACGGCAGGCGGCATCATCCATGAAACGCATACCCGCGACCTGCGTAAAATGGGCGGATTGATTACGATTCTGCCGCTCTTCTCGGCTGCGTTTTTGATCGGCGCCATGTCGATTGCGGGATTCCCGCCGATGGGCGGTTTTGTTTCAAAGTTCGCTTTGTTCCAGTCCGCAGTCAGCGGTGAATTTTGGCTGCCGCTTTTAATCGCCGTTTTGATGGCTGTCATTACCATTTTCTACATGTTCAGAACGTGGATTGCCATTTTCTGGGGCGAAAACAAAGGCCGCTTAAAAGAGACCGACGCGCCCGACGTTCCGGTTCCGGACGGCGGACACGTGAAAAAGCACAAGATTTCTCTTGAAATCGCGCTGCCGATTATCGCCTTGTGCGCGGCTGTTGTTCTGCTCGGTATTTATCCCGAACCGCTTTATGAAATTTCAAATATGATTGCAACACAAATTCTTGACCCGACGGAATATATTACAACCGTTCTTGGAGGTGCTCCGAGATGATTCGAATAATGAAATACACGATTTACGTGATGCTCGGCTTTGTCTGGGTTCTTTTAAGCGGCACCCTTTCCATCGGCAATTACCTGCTCGGCGTTTTCTTTTCAATGCTGATTCTCTATCCGTTTCGGGACATGTTTACGTTTACGGATTCGGCCAAGGATGTCGTTCGAAAAATTCCGAAGAAAATCAAATATTTCGGCGTTTTGTTCTTTGAAATCGGAAAGGCGAATCTTTTCATGATGTATAAGATTCTTCAGCCGAAATTGGATATCCGTCCGGGAATCATCGCTTATCCGTTTACAACGACTCGCAGCGTTTCGACAACGATGCTGGCCAATACGATTTCGCTGACGCCGGGAACGCTGATTATGGACGTCCATGTCAAAAATAAGTCGCTGAAAGGACCGGGCATTTTCTATGTCCATTCCATTTACATCGAAAGTCCGAAAGAAGTGCGCGACTCGATTCGCGAGGATTTGGAAGAAGTCGTTTTGGAGGCGTTTGAATGATTGAATTCGGCCTTGTGACAAGCATTGCGCTTGTCGTTGCGACCTGCGCTTTGTTCCTGGCGGTTTACAGGCTGTTTGTCGGCCCGACCATCATGGACAGGGTGGCATCGCTGGATGCTATCGGCAACACGCTTGTTGTGATTTTCGCGATTTACGCATTCTCGCAGGATTCTCAGTTCCTGATTGACATTGCCATTCTGCTCGCGCTGATTTCATTCATCGGCACGCTTGCGCTGGCCAAATACATTGACAAAGGAGAGGTGTTCTGATGGCAATGGAATTTTTGGCAGGCATTGATTTTACAACGATCCGCCTTTACCTCAGCTACGCCTGTCTTTTGTTCGGCGTCTTTGACGTTCTGGTCGGTATGATCGGGCTCATCCGTCTTCCCGACATTTACAACAGGCTGCACGCTACGACAAAAATTGCGACAACCGGCGCATTCTTTGTTTTGCTCAGCATTTTGATTCAGGACGGTCTGACGGCTTTCGGCTTAAAAGCGATTGCCATCGGCATTTTCCTTCTGATGACGGCGCCTGTTGCCGGCCATGTGATTGCGCGTGCCGCTTACAACATCGGCATTCCGCCGTGCGATCAGACGCTTTTTGACGCCTACGGCGGCAAACGTCAGGGTGACTACTGCGACGATTACGACTTCCACGAAGGATCGTATGTCTATTTGGACATTGAAAGAAGAGAAAAGGACCGCATTCATTCCGATCACTTCGAAGAACATTTAAGCGGTCAGTTTTCGGAAGAATTGTCAGGTCTTGTTCACGACGTCAATGATCAGACGCCCGACACTTTCGTTGAAAGCGGCGAAGACGACGACAACGAAGAACTGATTACCGGCTCGGAATCCGTTGAAAAATCGGCGCCGGTTTTCGAACAATTCGAACATCCGGATGAACATCCGAAAACAGACGACGAATCTGAACCCGAATCAGGCAGTGATTCTGACAGAGCTGATGAAGAGAAAGACGAATAATCTTTCTTTTTCATCATTTCATTTTTGTTTTTATTCTTGGTTTATTTTGTTTTATTTTTGTTTATTTTTTTGTTTTTTCTTATTTCCTTTTTTTATTTTTGTTTGTCTCAATTTTCCGATGACTGCCATTACCGGTTTTAACATCTTTTTGTTTCAGCCCTTCTTTAATTTCCATGAATTCAATCATTTTTTAAATATCATTATTTTCTTCTAAAAAAAGAAATGTTATTATAGGAGTTGTTACGTTTATGAATTATCGTAACACAAAAGCATTTTGTTTTTGTCAATAACGACCCTCTACAACCTCCTTCAATCATATTATGAAAACACGCCTTTGCACGCTGAAAAGCAGCTTCTTGCTTTTCCGTGCCTTTTCTTTTTTCGTTTTTTTCGTTTTTTTCTGTACACTTTTTTGTTTTTTCTTTTCATTTTTCTTTTTCTGTTCTTCATTTTTCTTTTTTTGTTCTCCATTTTTCTTTTTTTGTTCTTCATTTTGTTTCAAACAAAATTGCCGATTTTTGAGCGATTAGTTTTAAATATGTTAAATATGTTTTTAAATTTTAACACGTTTCTAAAAAAGTGTGTTATTTACAAACTGAAAAAATCATTGAATTTGGGGTTTATTTCCGTTAACCGGTTTTGTTTCGGAAATGATGCTGAAAAATGATTGCGGAGACAAAATAATGTTTAAGAAAATGACAGTGATCGGGTTTATCGCACTCTTGGTTTTATTATTTGCAACCGCGCCTGCAACGGCTCACAATGCCGCTTTAATTGTCGGCGACAACATCACCGACGCAATGAATGCGGATTATAATGATTATCTGATTAAGCCGGGAACGGTTCTTCCGATTCTTTTGATTCACGGCCACGGTTTTGAATATGACTTCGGAAATGTTTCAACACCCGTCAACGTGACGATTGTAACGCCTGACGGAACCAAACAATCCGTTACCACAAAAACAGCCAATGAATCCGTTGACAAAATTTTGAGCGGCGAAAAAGAAACCGTCGAATTCCAAAAATTCAATTACAATTTCACGCAGAACGGCACTTATTTCCTTCATGCGACGCTTCCCGGAGAAACAACGGAAGTTGCAAAATTGGCAATTTTTGTCGGCGAAGGCACATGGGACGACTGGAACAAACACTTGGGCCTTCCCCTTGAATTCACCATGTTCACCCGCATGAGCGGTCTTGCCGAAGGCGAAACTGTTTTCGGAAAACTTGTTTACGCAAACGGCACCGGCGCACAGAACGTTAAATATTATGTCGAACCCGTCAAAACAGCATCCGAAGCTTTAGAACTTCATGACATGCTCGTTTCCGACTACGCAACCGGCGAAAGCATTTACTTAATCTACTCCAAGCGCGCCATGACAGACGAATCCGGAAACTTTGTCTCCGCCATTCCCGAAAAAGGCGTTTGGTCATTTGTCGCCTCCGCAGAAGTGGACGGCGTGCCGTACAAAGCCACTTACACCTTCCCGGTTCTGCCGCAGTTTTACGGATCCGCCGACACCGGCGCCGATAAAGAAACTCCTGGATTCGGCATCACATTTGCCGTTTTAGCCATTGTCGCACTCGGCGCATTTATGCTAATCCGCAGAAAGTAATTTTTGCGGCTTATACCTTCAAACCCTTATGATCCGATTTATTTCGGATCATTCCTTTTTCTTTTTATTTCCTGATTTTTTTTGTATCGTTTTTCGGACGCCCGATCTTTATTCATTTGTCCCGGAATTATCATCTTTCCGGCCGGGTTTTCATCTTTTCTGCAGTCATATTCAAAGAGCACTTAAAAAATTGAAATCGTGTTGTGTTGTTATAAATCAATATTATCTTTAAAAATAAGAAATGTTAATTTTATAGTAACTATTTTTAAATAGGTTTAAGCTGTTTTAATTTCCGACATGTCATTTTTAAAACATGTTATTTTGTGTTTGAATTTTATGATTCATATCAGTTTGTTTTGATTTATTTCCTGTATTGCGGGAACATAAACTGAAAATGATTGGGAGTTAGATATAATGTTAAAAAAAGTTACAATAATCGGGATGATTGCAATCCTTATTTTATTATTTGCAGCCGCTCCGGCTTCAGCACATAATTTAATGCTGGCCTCAGGCAGCAACATCACCGATGCCATGGAAGCGGAGATTGAAGATTATTTTATTAAAACCGGAACCGTCAAATCAATTATTTTGATTCACGGCCACGGCGTTGACTACGATTTCGGCAATTTGACCGAATCTGTCAACGTGACAATCACGGCGCCGGACGGTACAAAATACAATGTTTCAACTCAATCCGCAACAGAAACCGTTGATATTATTTTAAGCGGCGAAAAAGAACAGCGCACGTTCCAAAAAATCAATTATAATTTTACGCAAAGCGGCACTTATTATTTGACGGCTGCCGTTAAAGAAGGAAACACCACCGAATACGCCAAAACAATGATTTATGTCGGCGACGGCACTTGGAGTGACTGGGCTGCAAATCTGAACAATCCGATTGAATTTGTCCCGTATACGCGTGTCAGCGGCATTGGCGCAGGCGAAGTACTGCACGGCAAACTTTACAGCAGCGGTTCCGGCGCGGGTAATATCAAATATTACCTTGAGCCGTTCATGAACGCGACCACCGCCAAAGCAACATATGACGAGCTTTCTCAGTTTAATTCAACCGGCGAAAGCATCTATTTGCTTTATTCCAAAAGATCCATGACCGACGAATTCGGTAATTTCGTTATCACAGTCCCGGCAGAAGGCGTTTGGACGATCGTCGCTTCCGGAGAGGCCGCAGCCGACGGAACAAATACAAAAGCAACCTATACATTCCCGGTTTTGCCCCAAATTTACGGCTCTGATGCATCCGCATCAACGGATAAAGAAACACCCGGTTTCAGCGTGCTTCTCGCCGTTTTTGCTGTCATCGGCGTCGGCGCATTCTTATTCACACGCAGAAAATAATTTTTGCACACGAAACCAAAAAATCCTCTTTGAAAAAACGGCTCAAGATTTTCTTGGGCCGGCTTTTTTATTTTCTTAATTCTTACTGTTTTTAGTTGTTTTTAACTGTTTTTTAATTTTTTAACTGTTTTAACTTTTTAACTGTTTTTTTAATTTTTTTAACTGTTTATTTTGAACTGTTTTATTTTAAAAATTTTAAAATCCGATTTTTAGAGCATGTCTGCTGTTTGAAAAAATAATAAAAAAAAGAGTGTTTTAAAATTAAAACACAAAAACTTCTTCCGAAGCGTTAAAAATATTTTAAATTAAAGAATTACTCGACAACGGTTGCGAATGCGTACTTGGGAAGAACTCTTGTAATTTTAACAGTCACTTCTTCACCGGCAGCGGTGTCGGGGACGAAGATAACGTAGCCTTCGATGCGGGCGATTCCGTCGCCTTTTTGTGCGACGTCTTCGATTGTAACATCGTATGTCTTACCTTCGGAAACCGGAGCGGTGACATTTTCGTTGCTGTTTTTAAACATTGAATTTTTAAACATTTTAATTACCTTTAATATTTTTAGCCGCCACTTGTTTAGAGTGTCAGCTTATCTGATAAAACTAATTTAAAAGAACCGTTTGTCGTCAAATTGCTAAGCAAAAAGAGAAATTAAGAATCTTATAAATTAATTCTTTTAAAGAAGATGAACATGTTATAAATAAGTTCCGAAATTAATAAAAATAAAAAAACGCATCAAGGCCCGTCATTTCAAGTTGTTTCAAACAATTTGTCCAAGCATCTTTCAAATTTTTGAAATTTCAGTACCATTTAATCTTTTTTTTCTTTTTCTGTCATTTTTTCTCTCTTTCTTTCTCTTTTTCTCTTTTTCTGTCACTTTTTCTTTCAATTCCGTTTTTCGGAAACGGCTTCGGCTTCTGCGAAATCTTTATATAAGGTCAAACGGATTTAGAGTATTCATTTCTGTGATTTGATTTATGATTCAGACAACTGATATTGAAAAACAAATTCAGAATGATTCATCAAGCGTGGGCCCGTGGCTTAGTCAGGCAGAGCGGCGGACTCTTAATCCGTAGGTCGGGGGTTCAAATCCCTTCGGGCCCGCTTCATTTTCTTTTTTCGATAATTTGGTCAAACAGCCGTGCGTGTTTTTATTCAAACAAATTTTTAGGAACATTTCGGATAATTTTTGAGACAATTCGAGCAAATTCTTCAGGTGTTTCACGGTAATCACTTTTAACCCATTCCGCAATTAAATTTGTCATTATTCCCGTAAGCGCGGCAATTGCATAATTCTGAGGGATGAATACTCGGTCCGACATCTCTTTTTCTTCCCAAATTGTTTTCAGCATCTCGCCGAATTTGCTTGCAAATGCCGGATCTCCTTTGTCGCTGATTAACAAAGTAAACAATTTGCCGTTTTCACTGATGTAATTTGCAAGACGGGTCGAATAAGCTTCAATTTTTTGCACGTCAGCTTCCTGTAAATCCATATTTTGAGACTGAATTAATTCAACCGGCGCGGTGATCCCGATTTCTCTGAACCCTGCCAATAATTCCTCTTCAATCCGATTCAATAAATCAAATTTGTCAACATAATGAATGTAAAATGTACTGCGATTGATTTCCGCGCGCTCAATGATTTGCTTGACATTCATATTTGAAAATCCGGTTTCCTCCATGAGTTCTAAAAATGCATTTTTAATGGCTCTTTGAGTTTTTATGATTCGAATATCTGTCTTTTCTTCCATGGTTGACGCCTTTAATGATATTTACTTTTAAAAAATAAAAGGCGGAAATGTTATATAAGTTAAACGATATTTATTGTTTAATAGACAAGTGTCTATTATTTGAGCATATCTAAATCTTGTACCCGTCAAAAACAAAAGAATTGAAAATGGATGTGATTCATTATGACAAATAAGAAAACAAAATCGGATAAGCCGACATATTATGAAAAATTCGGAATTTATCATCTTTTGGAATTTTTCAGTCATACAATTATGCAGTCATACAATTATGCAGTCATACAATTATGAATTCTTGTACGCTGAAAAATTCGGGACGAATGCCTGTCGTTCTTAATTAAAATTTTTAAAAACCTTACGAATGATCGCTGTAAAATTGTGTGAATCGATTGTGTGATTGAGCGTGTAAAATCAAAACAATCGAAAGTGTGTGTAAACAGCAGAAACCTCCTGCAGAGCAATTTGTGGCTTGCTCTTGCAGGAGTTTCTTTTTTAACTTTTTAATTTATGTTTTCTTAACTTTTTTCTTTTAATTTATGTTTTCTTTTAACTTTTTTTAAACTTTTAATCAATTTCATTTTTAAACGATTAATCCGAGCTTAATTTCCACAAATGCTTTTTCATTTGAATATTCCCGGCCGCTGTAAATGTAATTCCTTCTTTTTCAAGTGCCATTTTTTGCAGTTCCTGACTGCCAAATACATATTCCGGCGACAGCTTTCCGAGACTGTTGACAACCCGGTGCGCCGGAAGCCCGGCAGGCGCCGTCCGCATCGCGTAGCCGACCTGCCTTGCAGTCAGCCCGCCGATCATCATGGCGATTTGACCGTATGTTGCCACTTTTCCCGACGGAATGTTTGAGACAATCACATAGACTTCCTGATATTTATCCTGAAAATCCTTTTTCTTTTCGGCCATTTGTTCTCACATTTGTTTTTGTCTTTAGTTTTGTCTTTAGTTTTGTCTTTAGCTTTGTCTTTAGCTTTGTTTTTATTTTTTATTACATATGTATCAAATATTGTAATAAACAAGCAGAATCGCTGTAAAAACCGCGGCCGTACATAAAATAATGTTCAGCAAAATATTTGCCGCCAGCGGGAAATATTTCTTTTCTTCCCAATAAATCAAATTATTGTAAGAAAATGTTGAAAACGTTGTCAGCGATCCGCATACGCCGGTATTGAAAAAGAAAGTCATCAGTTCGATGTGTTCAAAAATCCCGCCCCAACCGTTTATTTCTTTGGCGGCGTAAAGGGTTGTCAATGCCAAAAGAAATGTTCCGATGATGTTTGCAATCAAAACGCCGGCCGGAAATTTCGTATATTTTCCGGAAATTTCAACGGCGAAATAGCGAAGAAAAGCGCCGACGGCACCGCCGATTCCTGCGGCAAGAAGGTAAACAATCATCAATCCTGCGGCAGCCATTTCAATCCGTTTCCTTTAAGCTGCCGTTGCTTTCGCGGACGTTTCCCTTTTTCTTTTTTTGAGATGAAAATTCTGCAAAATATTTGCCGATTGCCGCCGCGATTATTCCGATAATTGAAAAAGCGACGGCGTAAATCAAAAATTGAATCATAAAAAGCGGCGTAATGTTTGCAAAAACATTCACAGCTGATTCAGCGCCGTTTGCAGCGGCTGATAAAAACGGGCCGAATATGAAATATGAAAAAGTTGTAAAACCGCCCAAAAAGCCTGTGCTGATGAACTGTTTTTTATTGAATCCTGTTTTGCCGGCGCTCTCAATTTTCTCATCGCGAACGGACGGTAAAAACATAAAAAAGCCGATCAGAAAACTGCCGATAATATTGACAACAATATCTGCGCCTGCGGTTTGAATCAGCAAAAAAGTAACGGCCCGCGTCAAGCTTCCAAAAAAGCCGCCGAGCATGACGGAGAAAACGGCAGAGCGCGTCATAAAATCAAACATCGGCGGTTTTGTATTTTGCAAACCGGTTTGTTTGACTTGATTCCCGCGGCTTTCTGCCATTTTTCTTCCTCAATCGGACACGAATTAAAGACAATTTTAAAGCACAATTTAAAATTCAAATTTAAAGCTTTTCGGTTGACGGCACCGTTGTCAGTTTGGAGAACTTAACACCGTTGAGTGAAATGATCTTTTCAGCCAATGTTTTAATGTCGCGGCCGTCGCCGTCCAAAACAACAACTTCCAAACAGTTGTCGTGGTCCAAATGAATGTGAATGGACGTTTTGATAATGTCGGAGTGTTCGTGCTGAATTTCAGCCATCATGTTGGAAAGACCGCGTTTGGTGTGGTCATACACGAGTGAAATTGTTCCGATGCGGCGTCCTTTGATGTCGTTCATCCATTCGTAATGATTGATGTAGCTGCGAATCGCATCGCGAATGCCTTCCGAACGGGAAGAATAGCCGCGTTCTTCAATGATATTGTCGAATTTCGTCAAAAGATTATCGGGAAGTGAAACACCGATTCTCATTAACTCTTTTTCGGAGACTTTTTTGTCGTCAATCATAATATTTCTCCTTTATTTGTTAATACGGATTACACAAATTGTTTCGGATTTATAAATGTTAAAAAAATGATTTTGATTTCTGAAAAAATGACATTTTCAGCTTTATGATAATTTACATGTATCCGTTTCACAGAATAATCGGATAAATGTCATATGATTAAATCATATTTCTATTGAACATATTTAACACTATTTATTTGATGAATTCGGTTATTTTATCGTATTGGTAATATTTTCAGCAAATTTTCCCCCTGTTTGAAAAAACAAGGCCGGTTTTTATTTATTCTCAAATTTATGCGGTTCGCGCGCGGCGGACGGAAGAACGAACAAAATACAATCAAATCAATCAAATTTCACAAAGAATTAATGAGATGATGTTTTTATGATTCATAATTCAATTACTTTCAATATTTCCGATTATTTTTGATTATTTCCGATTATTTTCAAAAAGGAGTCAATAATATGCCGTCATCTTCCCTTCAGCCCGGTGATAAAGCGCCGGATTTTTGTCTGCCGAATCAGGATTCTGAAAATGTTTGTTTGAAAGATTTCAAAGGAAAATGGTTTGTTCTTTATTTCTATCCCAAAGACAATACGGCCGGATGCAAACAGGAAGCCGTTGATTTTACCGCGCTCAAAAATGAATTTGAGAAAAACGGCGCCGTCATTTTGGGCGTCAGCAAAGACAGCGTTTCTTCGCATCAGAAATTTATCGAAAAAGCGGCGCTGACGATTACGCTTTTAGCGGACCCGGAGCTTGCCGTCATCAAAGCCTTCGATGTCTGGCAGCTTAAAAAATTCATGGGCAAAGAAAACATGGGAACCGTCCGGACAACGTTTTTAATCAATCCCGAAGGCAAAATCGCGGATGTTTGGAACAATGTCCGCGTGAAAGGACATGCTGAAGCCGTTTTGGGAAAATTGAAAATAATCCAAACATCGGTTTGAAAATCATACAAACCCGAACTCCCCTTTTTCGTCAAATTAAAAAAATAAAAAGGGGAGTTCGTTTTTCTTTAACATTAAAGAAAAACGAT
Source organism: Methanimicrococcus hacksteinii (assembly GCF_032714515.1). Lineage (NCBI taxonomy): Archaea > Methanobacteriati > Methanobacteriota > Methanomicrobia > Methanosarcinales > Methanosarcinaceae > Methanimicrococcus > Methanimicrococcus hacksteinii. Next base: position 66,999 of record NZ_JAWDKC010000022.1, read on the forward strand.
GTTTGATTTTTTGATTTTTTTCCAGTAATTCTTCAGTGTTTTCTCAATCGTTTTTCAGAGTTTTTTCAGTGTTTTTTCAGTAATATTTTATCCGGCCTTCGTTAGATTTTTTATTTTGATTTATCTTCATTCCGGTTTTGAATTTCTTCATCCTTTTCCGATTTTCTTTTTTCATTGTAAATGAACAGAACAATCGCTGCGGCGATTAAGAAGAACACAAGCAGCCAAACAATTACCGGAATCTCCGGAATTTCAGGCTCCGGTTCGGGTTCAGGTTCCGGCTCAGGTGCCGGTCCGGGACCGGGCTCAGGCTCGGATCCTGTTCCGTTTCCGGGGGGAATGACCGATCCGTTTCCGGTTCCGCCGCCTCCGCTGCCGCCGGATGACGCATTCAATTTGAAAATCAAAGGCGTTTCGGACGCAAAAATCATGCCGCCGTCATCATTCGAAACAACGCCCCACGCGTAATAATTCGGCGGCGACGACGATGCCGGCAGATTTCTCAGCTCGGCCGTGTAACGTCCCGAAGTCTCATTATAGACGGCGGAAACAACCGCCGACGCCGTTAAATCCGAACTTCTGCCGTAAGCCAGCATCGTCTTCCAATCGTTCGGATCTTCAGAATCCCAATCGACTTCGAATTCCAAAACCGCGCTTGTCGTGTTCAAGCGAATTTTAGCCGGCATCTGAACAACGATGTCGGCATACCCGAATGTTAAAAGATGCGGATTGCTTTTCAGAACGATCTGATTGTAATCATTATCGACTGCGGCGCCCCAAACATAGTATGTTGTTTGGACTCTTGCAGGCGGATTAAAGACAGCTGTGTATTTGCCGATATCCGAATCATAAACTGTTTCAACAGGCAAAGCGTCTTCGAAGTCAGTGTTTGTTCCGACAAACAAATTGACGGTCCAATCTTCCGGAAGCTCATATTTCCAGTCAATTCCGAATGAAACAATCGGCCCGGATTGCCCGGATTGCTCCGACAGTCCCGACAGCCCCAACAGTCCCGATTTCTCCGATTGTCCGGCTTCGGTTTTTATGCCGGCGGCAGGTTCTTCGATTTCAAAAATCCAATTCAAATGAGATGCATTTGAAATTTCATTGCTGCTTTGATAAGCCAAAATCGGAAGTTTGTACGCTTCGTTGCCGGCATTCGCTTTCCAAAGTTCCGTATTCCAATTTGAAGCCGACCAATAAGATTCCGGCAAATCAAACATCTCGGCCGCAAGCATTTCAATAGTTAAAGCAAAATTTCTGCCGCCGAAATTATCGCCTGTCCGCCTGTTTTCAATATTCCCGGCATTTTCAATATTTTCGAGCCTGCCGAAAAATGAATTGATCCAGCTCATAAATCTTTCAAAAAGACTCTCTTTTTGCATCGGAACAGTCAATCCGGTTTGATCGTCTTCAATAAAATTATCCCAAACCAAAACCGATCTGACAAGGACAACACCGACTTCATCTCTGAACCCGTTGGGCCCGGTTGTTCTCATATTTTTCCATGCCGCGCAGTTTTCAATCGTTCCCGAATTTGTTCCTGCGAACCGATAAAGCGTTGTTCTTGTCGAATTGATGTTGCCGTTTAAAGCAAGACTGTTGTTCACATTGCCGCTGTTGGATCCGACAAATCCGCCGGCGCCGAAACTCTGAGGGTTAATGTTTCCCGCAGCATAAGAATTGTTAATGCTTCCCGAATGCTGGCCGACAAGACCGCCTGCCAATGATCCGGCAGCTGTGACATTTCCGGCGGCATAGCTGTTGTTAATCTGTCCGCGCGCATTGCTCACCCCGACCAAGCCGCCGGCACTGCTTTGCTGACTGCTTGTTGCAATGACATCGCCAGCCGCAAAACTGTAATTCAGAAGACCTGCGTTCAAATTTCCGACAAGGCCGCCGACATTCGAACTGCCTTTGACATTTGCGTACGAATAAGAGCTGCTGATTTCTTCGCCGACAAGTTTTCCCGCCAATCCGCCGATGTTTGAATTGTTGGATTCGATTTTTCCGGTCGTGTAGCATTGAATAATTTTTGTGTTCACGCCGTTTCCGAGAAGGCCGCCGCCGTTGTCATGCGTTGTGTTTATGAAAATATCGGCCGAAGACTTCTCAATTTTCGGACGGTCTGACGGACCGCCGGATGACATGTTTCCGACAAGACCGCCGACATCGTGCGTTCCGGAAACATTTCCAGAAACGTGGCAGTTAATCACGTCTGTTCCGGTGTTGTATCCGATTAAAATGCCCGTATAAGAAGTGCCGTTGATTTCGGCATCTGTGAGAATCATGTTTTTGATTTCAGAACCGGTGTTCGTGCTTCCGAAAAAACCGGTGTATGATCCGCCGCCTGAAATTGTCAGGCCTGTAATTGTTGTGTTGCGCCCGTCAAAGACACCGCTGTAATAAGAAACCGGTTTCCATTCTCTGCCGGAAATATCAATCGGCTGAGAACTGCTGATGATGTAATTTCGGTTTGTTCCCGCTGAAACCGTACGGTAATGTTCTTCAAATCCCATCAGATCATCCGCTGTTTTGATTTGATAAGGATTTTCAAGCGATCCGTCCCCGTCCAATTGAACGGCGGCAATTGCCGTTGGAATAAGACACAATATACATAATACCAAAATACCCGTTATGAAAAAAATTGCTGAAATTTTCACAATTATACCCCGATAATTTTCGTAAATGCCGGCTGAAAATTATCAAAAATACCGTTCAAATACGAAGCCAATATTCATTTTTTATTCACTTTTATTTGATCAAAAAACAATTAAAATGTCATCCGTTCCGATTATTGAAATTTGTTTACTTGTTTGGTTGTGTTCGCCAATCTGAAAAGTCAGTCATCCGGTCAAAATAAATGAAGAACAAAACTAAAAAAAATCAAAAAAAATAAAAAGTTCACGACTCATTGAGCCGTGAATCTCAAGATTTATTTGCGGTGAAGCATGCGGTAAGCCGCGTATGCCGTCAAAGCTGCGACAGCGCCGTATGCAATGTATTTTTCATCCTGAGTTAATTTTTTGTCTTTGGATTTTTTCTTGCCTTTTTTGCTGTCATCTTTGCTTTTCTTACCGTCTTTCTTGTTCTTTTTGCCGGCTTTGTAAGCTTTGAGCAATTCCGCGTAATGAGCTTCTTTTTCTTTCAAAACTTTCTTTCCGGTGTTGATTTTTTCACCGAGAATCTCATTGATTTCATCCAAGTCAATCTCAATGTCGATTTCATCCCATTCGTCTTCCGCATTCACGGGAATGGAACGGGCCGTATTTGCTTTGGATGCGCCCGAAGATTTCGAAGCGGCTGACTTTGAAGCGGCCGATTTTGATGATGCGGACTTTGCAGGTTTTGCGGGTTTTGCTTTAGAAGCGGCAGTTTTAGAAGCAGCCGGTTTGGATGCGGCGGTTTTAGATGCGGCCGCTTTAGACGCTGCCGTTGTCTTAGATGCCGCAGGTTTAGATGCTGCCGGTTTGGTTGCAGCTGTTTTAGAAGCCGCTGTTTTGGGTGCCGCTTTGGGCGCTGCTTTGGCCGTTGTTGTTCGGCTTGCAGCCGGCTTTGATGCTGCGGCTGTCTTAGGTGCCGTTGATCTTGCTGTTGGTTTAGCGGCTGCGGGTTTTGAAGCGGCCGGCTTTTTTGCAGCTGCAGTTGTTGTTTTCGCGGCTGTCGATCTTGATGCCGCAGGTTTGGATGCCGCCGCAGGTTTAGCAGGTGCTGCAGGTTTTGTTGTTGCAGGTTTTGCTGCCGCGGGCTTTGAAGCTGCCGGCGTTTTAGGTGCTGCGGTTGTTCTTTTTGCAGCCGGAGCTGCTTTTGCTGTTCCGGCAGTTGTTGGTTTTGCGGCAGGTTTTGCCGTGCTTGCCGGTGTTTTCGCAGCAGTTTCAGTCTTTATTTCAGACGGAATGACAGGCTTTGCTGTTGATTTTGACATACTTCGGACAGAATCGTTTTTCAATTCCGGGCTGTCCGATACCGTTGTCTCTGAGAGTGTATCAGCCATAAACTTTTACCTTCTTGTTTATTTTTTCAGGTTATTTTTTTATTAAAATTCTTATAACCTACCCATTTAATATTTGCTATTATTTATATAAGCCTTCGTAATGCGTCTTTAAAACGGCAGACCGCTTTGTTTTATTTGTTTTACTTATTTTGTTTTTTTTGAAATTTTGTTTATCGCCGTGAAATAAAATCAAAAACAAAACATATTTTAAAAAAAGATATTTCGTTTTTACAACGTTTACCGTATTTGTTTTTGAGACATCAATGTGATAAAAATTTCAAAAACAAAAAAATAAATTGAAAAAAATCGGAACGCTTTTTGAAGAAAAGAAAAAACAAAAAAAGGAAAATAAGAAACAAGAAAAACAAAAAACAAGAAAAACAAAAAACAAGAAAAACAAAAAACAAGAAAAACAAAAAACAAGAAAAATAAAAAGAATAAGAAAAATAAAAAATGTTTCTCGTTTTTGATTAATTGTTATGAAACGTTTGAAATTAAGATTGAAATATTGAAATAAAAATTGAAATATTGAAATAATATTTGAAATGATAATTGAAATTCTTAAAAATTTTGAATTTTCATTAAAAATAACAAACATCAAATCAATTTTCCGATCGGAAGATCGGCTTCATTTCCGATGTCAATGCCCAGTTCTTTGGCATTTTCTTCAAGCATGATATCCACCATTGCCGCAGACGACGCCACATATTTGGCGTTTTCAATCGGACCGTAGAGCAGGAAGTTTGCGCCCATCGCCTGCGCGACCAAGTTTGTTCCGATGTCGGCCGGCAAGTAATATTCCTTCGGATTTTCCTGCGTTTTCTTAAATTCGCGCATCCAGTCCCAGGCCGAAGCCGTGTTGTGAAAACCGCCGCCGACAGGATATCCGAGATGCCCTTTAATCGCTGTAATGCCGCGCATGGAAGCGCCCGCGCCCGAGCCGAGCGGAACAGCCGCCACATCAATCAAAGGCTTCTCAATGCCGCACATTTTTGAAATTTCCAAAAGGCCGCCCGAAAGTCCGGTTCCGCCTTTTTCCAAGATTTCAATCTTTCCCAGAACCGTCGGATTAATCGCATTAAACGCCAAAACAATCGATGCGCTGATCTTGCTTTCCGTCAGCGCTTTGATTTCGTTTTCTTCAATGCTTGCGTTGATTGAATTGTAAATCGCTCTGTCCTGAACACCGATTTCCGTTGCGTAGCCGGCGGCAAACGCGCGCACTTCGCTGTCAGAAGAATCCATTAAAAACGGTGTTTTGTCGTCGATGTCCACGAACCAGTCGATGTAATTTTTGATGGCCTCAGGCGTTTCGCCGACAAGCTGATTCGTGCAGGAGACACCCGTTTTATCACAAATATCCAGCTGATCATTCCATAACTTTTCGGCGGCGGCTTTGTCAAAAAGACCTTTGTCCGCGTCCGTTACAATTTTATGGCGATTGTAAAACATCGTTCCGATAATCACCGTCGGGATTTCACCGGGCTGGCCGCCGAAGCGAACGCCGCCGATTTCATAAATCTCCTGTTTCTTTTCAAATTTAAACATACATTAAGCTCCGATTTTTCCTGAATTTTAAAAGGGGAATGAGAAGTATCTTGTCAATATTAAAAACAGCAAAGTTAAAGCCAATACCGCGAGAATGCCGTAGAGAATGCCGACATCTCTGCCGATTTTTCGGCCCGTCCGCTGAGCAACTTCCGCGCGGACAAATTCAACCTTTTCATCCAAGCGGTCTAAACGCTGCGTAATTTCTTCATATTCCAAAACCGTTTCATCCGTATTTTGGAATTCAATTTTTATTTCTTCCTGCATGGAAATCCTCGCCTTTTCCTGATTCTCTTAAATTTATTCCCCGGGTTTTCTTAAATTTATTTTCCGAGTTCTCTTAAATCTATTTTCCGGGTTCTTTTAAATTTATTATCTTGTGTCTGATTTTTCGCCGATAATTTTTCCGTTCATAAAATTCCGATAAAATACCAAACCGTCAAAGGAATGATTAAAACAAACAGAACCGCCGTTAAAAACCCGGCCGCAAATCCCGCCGCCCGCGTTGTCATAATTCCCGAATCCAATTTTTGAGAACGGGAGATCAGCTGAGCGCGATAGCCGATGTCGGCGACAAGCTCATCCAAATATGCCATTCGATTCCGGCTTTCCTGTCTTTTCATTTTATCTGTCCTTCACCATTTACGAATTGTTTACACGACGTTTGTGAATTGTTTGTGAATTGTTTATGCGTCATTTGTGAATCGTTTATGAATTATTATCATTCAGTTATGCGAAATAAATAATAACGCCCGCAATAATCATCAGCAAGGCCGCCAGCACAAATCCGACGACAAATCCTTCGACTTTTCCGGCTTGAAAACCCGCCTGGAACTTGTTGTAATCGCCGACGCCCGCAATTTTCTGATCCAATGATTTTAAACGCGTAATCATTGTCAAAGAAGAAATTTCTTCAACGGAAGCACCCGAACCGCCGCCTGCCGCGCCGTCGGATAAATCTTCTTCGAATTCGTCGCTTTCCGTTTCGCTTCCTTTTTCCTTGACATCCTGAATCATCGGCTCTGCCGGAAACGCGCCCGGGTCATTGGCGATGCATTCCTTAATTTTCGCCGAAATTTCCCCGATGTCTTCGACATTGATCATGTCGATGCATTCAATTTGTTCCATGAAGCGTTTGACAGCTTCTTCCGACAAGTTTTCAATGTACGGAATGGCACCTTTCGCGCCGACAATTCTGTTCTTGGAAATGCCGTTTTGATGGAGCATTAAAATTGCTTCGCCTGTGATGTGTCCTTTCACTTCGGCGCCGGCAACAATCAAAAAGCGGATGTTCGGATTTGAAATAATATGTGAAACCAATTTTTCAATGCCCAGATTTTCGGTTTTGCATGAGCCTGAAATTCCGGCGCCCGCTTCAATCAAAGCCTCGTCGTCTAAGTGAGAACCGCAAGTGACCACCGCAACACAGGAATCCGGACTGCCGGTTTTGTATTCTCCTTTCAGCATCGGCCAGCCTGCCGCTGCCGCCGTTTTGGCATTTTCATCTTCTGCCATTTTCAGATTCCTCCGTATAAAACGCTTAAAAGCAGCAGAAACGCGCCGGAAAGAAGCAGCCCGACAATTAAACCGTAAAAGAAATTCGTGACAAGACCGGCGCCGACAGATGTCTTTTCACGGCCGCGCCAAGAGCTGTAAAGCGGCTTGTCACCAGTCAGCGAATCCGTTAAGCCGTCGACAATACGTTCGGTTTCGTCCAATTTTTTAATCAAAACCATCATAGAGCGGTTCGGAGCCGTATTTTTTTCTTTGGAAATCACCGATGTCAGCGGGTCCATCACAAGACCCGTTTCCGGCGCAATTCGTATCTTCAATTCAAATCCTCCTCGCTTGGAAGTAAGCCCGTTTCCATAATTTCACAGGCATCTCTTTTAACATAAGTCCAAAATTGATAATATGAAATAAGAATGAAAATCAATGACATAAAGATTGTGACAATCGGAACGATCAAATTCGTGAGCGGGACATCCGGCCCGTAAGCCGCCAAGAACGCGGCGATTCCGAGAATCAGCAAAATTAAAGACGCGTCTAAAATCGCCAGCATCCGTGTTCGGTCCGGCGCTTCGTCGGGTCCCAAATTCGCGTTGTACGCGTGAAACACGGCAACAGCAATTCCGATAAATCCGAGCGCAACTGTTCCCGATAAAAGGTAATTCACCAGCAAATCATAACTCTGAATGCTTCCGGTCACGATAATAAAAGAGGCCGTCATCGCAAGCGTGCATCCGGCCGTAATTTCGGCCAGCCGCATTTCCATTGCCGGAATGTTCATGGCCAGCACTTTGTTGATTAAAAAACCGCCGAATCCGCCGACTGCCAAAGCAAGAATCATGCCGATTAACGGACTGAAAACGCCGCCTAAAAAGACGGAACAGATTGAAATAATACAGGCAAGACCGATTCCGAACATGCCGACGGACGGAACACCTGTTCCGAGACCGTATTTTGAGATTTTGCGAACAGCTGCCGAAGCGGCAACGATTGCTATAATCATTCCCAAGTTTGCGGACAACACACTGAGGATATTTTCATACAAGTCAGCTGAGCCGGCGTACAACGCAGCAACCGCGATTGTCATAAAGCTCATCGCCAAGCCGACCCAAGGCTTGTCATCAAAAACGGAAGATCTGCCGTCCGATTTTTTATTCCCGCTTTGACTGCTGCCGACTGCGCTCATGCCGACCCTCCGAGACAAAGAACGATGTATAAAGCCATCGCGCCGCAGATGCAGGTCATGATTCCCGAGACCAAAACCGCTTTAGGCACTTTTTTGAATTTCGGATCATAAAATCCTTCAATCGTTCCGCCGATATTGTAAGAGGCAATCACGGCATTGACAAAGAAAATGGAAATGGAAAGAATAATTGAAATCGTTGTTGCGGCAAAAAAGGTAAGCTGAAACCCGGTTTGAGAATTCAGCAAACCGTCATAAATTAAAGAATAAATTAAAGAACCGCCGGCACCGCCGATGAGGCCGCCGAGAATGCCGCTGAAAAAAGCGGCTGTCGGAATCCCGTGCCCTTCAGTTCCTTTTGAAACATAAATGTCCTGGCGGTCTTTTGTAATCGGGTCGCGAACCGCTTTGCCCGAGGCGGGCGGAATGCCGACGCCGTAAATGTAGCCGATGTTTGACACCAGCATGACGACGGCAATCATAATGGCAGAGCCGATGCCGCCGAGAAAAATACTGAGGAGCGTGCTGCCGGACAGCGCGTGAACGGAGACGGCCACCAAAAGGCCTGTCATGCCGGCGCCTGCTGCCAGCTGCGTTGTTCCCGTGCCGACGCCCGTTGCCTGCGCCATAGCCGCCGGCGCCCCGCCGACCGGAATCAAATGAACGCTGACTGTGATTAAAACACCGCCGAGTGTCATCAAAAGCAGAAAAATCAAAGAATCAATCATTCAATCATCTCCATTTTTTCTTCTTCTCTGTAAGGGCCGAACTTGCGGCGGGCAGCGTTTTCAAGATATCTGTTGAGTAAAATTGTCCCGAGAATGAATACGATTCCGGACACCAGGCCGATCCAGCCGACAGCGCCGCCCCACTCGGGGTTGAACAAAACCGTAATCCAAGACGTCATGAATAAAACAGCGGCAAATGCGATTCCCGTGGTCGGGCCGCCGAATTTGGATGAAAACCATGAGTTGTCAATACCTGATCGGATTCCGGATTCCGCTTTTCGGACAATGTTTCCGGAATATGCGGCGTTGACACCGGATCCGAACTCGAGATTCTGATACAGGCGCTCCGCACCGTATTGAATGTCGCCGACGGAGGAGCCGATGGAGCCGACCGTAATTCCGAGAATTAATGCCAAAATCGGAATCGGAATCGGAACATTCATATAAACGTACAGTAAATATGAAATGATTAAAACGCAAGCTGTTGTCATAAAAGCATAAGCGCCGATGACGGGAAGATTCGCTTTGAAAACATCCATGTAAATCGGCTGCTTAAAGCGGCTTTGACTGGCTGTTCTTCCGAAAAATGAAGTGGCAGATATAATCATATGAATAATCATTGCAGCAAAAGAGCCGACAGCGATTGCAATTAAAAAAGGAACATCAAGCGCATAGGCGATGACTGCGCCGATTGTTGCGGCCAACGCGTTTGAAAGCGGTTCGCCGGAGATGGCTTTGTTGAATAAACGGTGCGGATATTTCATCTGCGGTGCCAGCTGAACCTGAGAATTCGGATTGCTTTGGGATCCTGCAACAGACTCTAAGTCTTCCGTATAGCCGGCAATTGCCGCCGCGGCGCCGATAAACGCCAGCACGCCCATTCCGATCAGCGGGTCCATTTCTCCTCCTCTCCGTTTACAATTATTGTCCGTTTTTCAATTGTTGTCGTTTTTGCTTTCGCAGGTCTAATTCAAACTTCTATTTAATACAATCGCTGTTTATTTTTGGCGGCGGTTTGCTTTCTGTCGCCCTTTTATCCGGTTTTTTGCATTTTATTCCGCGTTTTGTATTATGTTTTGTTTCGCATTTTATTTCACGTTTATTTTGCGTCTTATTTTGCATCTCATACGCAATTTAATATATTCCGTCAGTCTTTTTATTTTTCATGAAATTCGGTGTTTCTTCATTTGCGGGGCCGCTTTCCGAACTGGAAGGCCTGGCAGATTCAATTGAGCTTTACATTCCCAAAATGGATCTCTACAAAGGCAGAGAACTCCAAACAGACAAATTGGATGCTTTTTTTGATTCGTTTTTTTCTTATGATTTTTACTGCACGGCGCACGCGCCTTATTATCCTGATCCCGAAGGCGAGCATCCCAAAAATCTGGCGATTGATACGGCAAAAATGACGGATTCGGATTTTCAATTAATGTTTGAAGCGCTGGACATTTCCGCGCACGCCGGCGCCGATGTTTTGGTCGTTCACCCCGGAAGGATTACGGAAGGCGGGGCGTCAAAATCGTTCGGCAGAATGATTCAGAATCTGAAAACGCTGGCCGAATATGCCGAAGAAGTCGGCGTAGTGATCGGACTTGAAAACAAGGAATACACAGATCCGCTGAATTTGTGCTGCAAAGCGGAAGAATTAGCCAAGGCGGTTGACTTGGTGGACTCGGATTATCTCGGGGCAACTTTAGATATCGGTCATGCGAATTTGACATGCGGCGGCAATCAGAAAAAGCTTGCCGAATTTGTTAAAACGATTTCACCGCTTGTCGTTCACGTTCATGTTCATGATAATCACGGTGTTGATACCGGCCGTTATGGCGGCGACGAACATTACGCCCCGGGACAAGGAATCATTGATTATTCCGCTCTTCGAGGCCTCGGCGATTATGATGAAACTTTTAATTTTGAAGTATTTTCCATTGAAGAATTTAAAGAAGGAAAGACATTTTTCAAAAACAAGCTCTCGGAATTTTGGAATATTTATTAATCGTTTTTTAAAATGACGGAAAATGCGCCTCATCTTTAAAAATTAAGATGCGTTCAAAATTTGCCGAATGCCGAAATGATTTTTCAATTGTGCAACAGCCTGTTGCACAATTGCCTTGAAGAAAAAATTTGTTTTTTAAGACAATTGACATTATCTTCAATCAAAAAGTGCATAATTTCATGACCTCGTTAGGGACTATGAAATTCAAGCACTTTCTTTTGACGGCTTTGACTGATAAATCCATCTCAATCGCCGTTTTCATTGATGTATCTCGTATGCCTCGGCAAAACCGCAACGCCTTTTGTCGAACGGTTCATTTCAACGCCGGACATTTTCGCTTTGCCGATGCCGATGACATTTTCGCCGAGAATAATGACATCGTCGCCCGGCCGGATTGCGGGGTCCGCTTCAATAATTCCGGGCGCAAGCAAAGATCCTTTCGGCAGGAAGTTATCGATTTTGACGGTGTATTGTCCCGTATATTTTTCAGACCGAATTAATTTCTCGGCGGCCTCAATTGAAAAGGCCAATTGGCCGAACTGCGGAACCAAAACGGCAAGCTGTGTTCTGCCGTCCAAAAGCATGAATTTCGGGAAATTGCCTTTAATTGTCGTCTCTTCCGTAAAAAGCGCGTCTGCAAGCGGTCCGAGCTGATATCTTGCAATTGCTTTTGCCTGATCCAGCTTTTCTTCCGTTCCGCCCCTCTTCAAAAGAGCGGGTTTTGGTCTGTGCGTTTCGGATTCTTTTTCGGGTGTTGCTTCTTCAACAATTTTGTCGATTGCCGTTCTCAAATTTTTCAAACTGGTTTGAGATGCCGGACTTCTTTCGACCGTGTATGTTATGGAAAGGCCGAGTTTGGCAGAGACCGATTCGCAGATTTCGCGGTACGGACCGTCGACGTGCGCGACAATATGCTTGTACAGATCTTTATTTTTAATCAGATAATCTTCTAAAAGACCGCCGACGAAAGCGCGTTCTTCCAAATCCCAGTGCCCGGTAACCGTCGTATCATAATGGGCGGCCGGATAAGTCAGTTCCAGTTCGCGCGGCACGATTCCCATCGGCGATGTGATGATTAATTCATTGACATATTTTCGATTGCGTTCAATCGATTGAATAAATTTCTGATGTGACGCCGAAATCGAATACGGTTTTTTGGACGAGCACGGGAAAATCACAAGAATTTCTTTTTTCGGAGCTTCATAATTTTCCGTAATTCGTTTTGCAAAACGCTGAATTTCCGCGCGGTTTTGCGATTCGGATGTTGTTGCCGTCAGTTCGTCTCTTCTGAATGCCGGCGCCGTTATTTCGGCAAGCGGGCTCCTGTCAAACAAGCGCAAAAGGCCGGTCAGCCAAGTCCGAACGCGGCATTGTCCTTCGACATATTCCCGAACCGCCCCGCGTCTGACTTTTTCCCGAACCAGTGTTATTTCGGCATCCAGCGCGTTGATATTGTGTTCCGATAAAAGCGCGTATCTGTCGGCAGCCGGCATCTCTTTCAGCTCTTTTGCAGTTTTTCCCGCACAGGCGCTGCATTTGCACGGCAATTCCGTCATGTCTTCTAAGAAAAAAGTTCCGGCGCTTGTCATGTATTTGTCGGAATATCCGGCAACTTCCGCGCGCGTCGTGTCCAGAATGTCGGCGCCCAAATAAATCAGCATGGCCGCGTTTTCAGGTGTCGCCAAATTCGGAAGCCAAAGAGCAACATCTGCCGGCAGTCTTTCTCTGACATTCAAAAACGCTTCGAAGAAGCCGATTGAATCATTATCAAAAGAGCCGGCGCTTTCCATAATGTAAACATCAGCGCCTGCTTTTTCAACGGCAAAAATCTCTTTTTCAATTCCTTTTTCTTCGCGGCCATCGGAATCGCCGCAGACGCAGTCTTCCGCTTCGACGGGTTTGGAATATTTAATCGGACGGATGACGGCGGCCGTCGGGCGCGTTTTGATAATTCCCGCGGCGTTGATTTTTTCATAAATTTTCTGCTGCCGTTTTTCGTTGTCTTCTTCCGAGTATGTCAGCGTAAACTGATTTCTCGGCAAAATCAAAAGCTGCGATTCGGGCGTTTGTTCGATTTCCTTTTTGATTTCCGCCGTGTATTCTTCAGTGTCCGTTCCCGTTCTCCAAAGCGTTCCGAGGTTTTTAACCGGCAAAAGACCGGCGGCAAGCACGGTTGAATTCAATAAATAAGGCGTTTGAATAAAAGAGGCCGCCGGCTTTTCGGCAGGCTGATTTGAAATGTAAAGTTTTCCGATGCGGGCAGGTCCGTCCCGTTCATCGACTTCAAAGAATTTTGTCATGGATTTTTAAACCGTGTCATTGAATAAAAAAACTCTCATTCGTTTCATAAAAAACGGCAAAAAAAGAGGCGAATTTTTGAAATTTGAAAAAACCGGAATTTGAAAAATTTTGAAGTTTGGAAAAAATAAAAGTTGAAAAATGTTGAAATTTGAAAAATTTGAAATGTGAAATTTGAAAAAAATTGAAAAGATTTGAGCGGCCGCGCGCGGCGGCACGCACATTAACGAAAATCACACTCTTTCAAATGGTCGTTGACCATGCCGATTGCCTGCATGTAGGCGTAAATAATGGTTGAGCCGACAAACGAAAACCCGAGTTTTTTCAAATCTTTGCTGATTTGATCCGACAATTCGGTGGATGCGGGAATTTCTGACATTGTTTTCGGATGATTTAAAATCGGTTCGCCGCCGACATAACGCCACATAAACGCGTCTAATGAGCCGTATTCTTCTTTGAGTTTGAAATAGGCGTTTGCATTGGTGACCGCGGCTTTGATTTTAAGGCGGTTGCGGATAATTCCTTCATTTAAAAGCAGTTCCGCTGTCTTTTTTTCATCATAATCCTTCATGATTTCCGGATCAAAACCATCATAAGCTTCCCGCATTGCCTCACGTTTTTTGAGAATGATCGACCAGCTCAATCCTGCCTGCTGACCTTCTAAAATCAGCATTTCAAACAATCTTCTCTCATCGTGAAGCGGTTTTCCCCATTCCTCGTCATGATATTTATGATCTGTCGGCGTTTTGGACCAGCCGCATCTTTTTTCTTCTGCCATTTTCATCCTTTTCCCCGAAATTCATATTTTCGTATTATCTAATATTCTTCAATATACAAAATATAAAATATTTATACTTCGAATACAATTTTATATATATGCCTGAATTTGGTAATCCTTTCGCCGGCCTGAAAAACGGCCGTAAGCTGACGCATGAAGAACTTGTTCGCGCCATTCGTTTTATGGTGTCCGCCGAGTACGAAGCGATTCAGCTTTATGAACAGCTCGCAGAATCAACCGACAACAAGCTTGCGCAAACTGTTCTTTTGGACATCGCCGATGAAGAAAAAGAACATGCCGGCGAATTCCTTCGCCTGCTTCGCGAACTTCAGCCCGATGAAGCCGACTTTTATGAAGAAGGCGCTGAAGAAGTTGAAGAAATGATGGCCAAGCTGAAAACTCCGGCAAAGCCTGCCGCAAAACCGGCCGCGGCAAAGAAAACAACTGCCGCAAAACCGGCAGCCAAATCGCCTGCAAAACCCGCAGCAAAACCGGCAGTTAAAGCGCCCGCGAAACCCGCGGCAAAACCGGCAGTCAAAGCGCCTGTGAAATCTACGGCAAAGCCGGCAGCAAAAACACTTTCCGGAGCCGCAAAAAAATAATTTAAATCATTATTGATTCTTTTCTTTTTTTATTTATGGACAGCGAATGCCATTTATGATTTATGATATTTTTTTATGACAAATAGATCATGAATCCAAAATGTTAAATCCGATTCAAGAGCCTTTTAATGCCGATTGTGCATTGCTTTTAAAAAACGCTTCATAATAAAATATATATAAGGAATCAACCTGAAAATGCAGACAGATTATAAATTGCATTTCGCATGCGTTTTTTCATTTCATTATTTTCATATTATTTTCCATATTATTTGCATAAATCATTATCTGCTTAACGGTTAATCATCTATGGATCATTACGAACAGCTTCAAAATATTTGTCCGGACCGCGCGACAATTGCGCCCGCCGAGCTTTGCTGCTACGCGGCCGACGGCTCCCAAGTGAAGGGAAAGCCGGATTATGTTGTTTTTCCGAAAACCGCCGCCGAGGTATCTCAAATTTTGGCTTACGCGAATGATCATTTGATTCCCGTAACGCCCCGCGGCGCGGGAACCGGACTTGCCGGCGGCGCCGTTCCGGTCAATGGCGGCATTCTTTTAGATATGTCGCTGATGAATCAAATTTTAAGCATTGACATTGACAACATTCAAGTCACGGTTGAAACCGGAATCGTTGCCGACAAACTCAATGAAGCGCTTAAACCGTACGGTTTCTTTTTCCCCCCGGATCCGGGAAGTGCCGCAACCTGTACGATCGGCGGCCAAATCGCAAACAACGCAAGCGGTATGCGCTGCGTGAAATACGGAACAACCAAGAATTATGTTTTGGACCTGGAAGTCGTCCTGGCGGACGGAACCGTTATTCATACCGGTTCCAACTGTTTGAAATCTTCTTCCGGCTATGACCTTTCCCGGCTGATTGTCGGCTCGGAAGGAACGCTCGGCATCATTACAAAAGCGGTTTTAAAAATCGCGCCGATTCCGAAAGCCCGGAAATTGATTATGATTTCTTTCCCGTCACCCGAAAATGCCGGCCTTTCCGTCTCCCGCGTTTTTGCGGCAGGCGTGACACCGTCCGCTTGTGAAATTCTGGATCGGACATCCGTCTCGGTTCTGACGAAATTAGATCCCGATGTCATTTTCCCGCGCGACGGCGATGTCGTTTTGTTTGAAGTCGACGGCAGCAAAAACGCTGTTGACGAAGCCGCCGTTTTGCTTGCAAAGGCGTGCGAAGACATCTCAAGCAGCATTCTGATTACCGACGATCCCGTCAAAATGAAAGAAATCTGGGACGCAAGACGCCTTCTCGGCGCTGCGGTTTCAAAGATTGATCCGACAAAAACGCGCATTTACGTCGGCGAAGATCTCGGCGTTCCGATTCAAAAATTGCCGGCAATGATTTCAAAAGTCTATGAAATCACAAGCGAAGTCGGCATCACACCGATGATTTACGGGCACGTCGGCGACGGCACCGTTCATGTCGGTTTATTTATTGATGTTTTAGATGAAAATGAGTGGGAAAAACTCAACATCGCCGCCGATAAACTGCATTTGGCGGCAATTGAACTCGGCGGGACCGTCAGTTCCGAGCACGGCATCGGCGCTGCCCGCGGCATGTACATGGAAAAACAATGCGGTTCTGCATTTGCCGTGATGAAAACGATTAAAAAAGCTCTTGACCCGAACGGAATTTTAAATCCGGGGAAATTAGGGCTGTAAGAAAAACGAAATGAGGGTTTAAAAAATGTCTTTTGCAAAAGTGGATAAAAGAGATCTTTACAGATGCGTTGCCTGCGGCAATTGCCGTTCGGTCTGCCCCGCATTTGAACAAACGGGCCGCGAATCCAAAAACACGCGCGGCCGCATTTTAATCATCCGCGATGCTTACGAAGGAAATCTGACGGACGATTCTGTTTTTGACAGCATTAACACGTGCACGACATGCGGCTACTGCGCCGTCACCTGCCCCGCAGGCGTTCATCCGCCCGACTTGGTTGAAGGCGCGCGCAGCGGGCTTGTTGCAAAAGGCCTGATGACGCCGACGCAGATGAAAATCCGTGACACGGTGGCGCAATATTCAAACACGCTCGGCAATTCTGAAAGCCGGCTCGGCTGGCTGGAAGGAACGGAGCTCACTGTTCCGAAAAATCCGAAAGCTGTTTATTTTGTCGGCTGTTTGGATGCTTACCGCTATCCCGAGACCGCCGTTTCAACGTATCAAATTCTCAATCAAATGGGCGTCGGCCTCCTGGAAGATGAAAAATGCTGCGCGTCTCCGCTTCTGCGCCTCGGATTTGTCGACGAAGCCGAAACACTGATGAAACACAATCTTGACCAAATCAAAAAGAGCAGCGCCGATATGATCATTGCGGGCTGCGCCGGCTGCTACAACACGCTTAAAAATAATTACACTCTTGACGGCATCAATGTCGTTACCGTTTCCGAATATTTGATTTCTCATTTAGATGATTTAAAAAAGGCCGGCCTCGGCAAACTAGATTTAAAAGTCACTTATCACGATCCCTGCCATTCCGGACGCCACAACAATGTTTTTGATGAGCCGCGCGAATTGATTTATGAAATCGTCGGCAAAGACAATCTGATTGAAATGACGGCAATCCGCGAAAAGTCAAGATGCTGCGGCGGCGGCGGCGGTGTCCGCTCCGGATACAATGATTTGTCTTTGGCAATGGCCAAAAGAAGACTGGAAGACGTCCCCGAGGGCGTTGATTACATTGTGACAACCTGTCCGCTTTGCCTGCGCAATTTAAGAGATGCGGGCGGCGACATTCCCGTTATTGATCTGATTGAATTGATTCAAACGGCAAACAACCGGTCATAATTTATTTTATTTCATTTTTTGTTTTTTCAATTTTTAAAGCCGGGGCCCGTTTTTTATTTGATTTTTGAAAATTTGTGCAGCCGCGCGCGGAGCAGCCGTGCTGAAACATTTAAAATCAGAATCGAAAATATCAGGAAAAAATATCGGAAAAAATGATCGGAATAGAAAATATCAGAACAAGAAAAAAGTCAAAAAAAGAATTGAAGAGACATTTTACAAATGTTTCTTTAAGAAGTTGCGGATTTCTTCGGAGTTTGCCCAGCCTTCGTCCAATTTGGCAATCACTTCTTCGATTTCATCGCATTCGGCGATAATTTTCTTTGAAGTTTCCTGATCGCTTGACGTTTCGGCCGATAAAACGACGATTGAAAGCGGGTTTCTGATATTGTCAATCACGGTTGCAAACTGTTCGATATTGTTTTCCAGTCTTTCGTAAGAAATGCGCTTCATTTCTTCGTCCAATTTGCTGACCGTAATATCGATTGCCAGCAAAACATAACCGGTGACTTCGCCGTTGTCATCGCGGGAAGCATTTGAGATAATCTGCCAATATTTATTTTTGAAACTTTTAATTTCCGCTGAAATTTCTTTTTCATCCAAAAATTCGGCATACATCGTGTTGATGGAATCGGTCGGGAACAATATTTTTCCCAAAACCGTTATCGGTTTGCCGACAACATCCGATTCGTCCAAATCGGTTTCGGTATAAAAAGATCGGCTGGCCCACATAATTTTGTAGTCGTTCGTCATGTAAATCACAATTTCAGGAACGAAATCCAAAATCATATTTTTTTCAATATCCGTTTGCTTGGCCACACCCTTGGCTTTTAAAACCTGGTTAATCAGCCGCGCCAGCAAAACGCCGAAAACGAAACAAAGGAGCAGAATCACGATGTTGAAAAAAATACCCTGATCGGTTGTCAGCGGTTCAAATAAAAAGCCCAAAGCATCTCTGATATTGTCCGTTTCCACATCTGATGCAAAAAACCGGGACAGCGCCTCCGCTAAAATAAACAGGACACCGACCATGACGGACAAAATAATGACTTTGTATTCCAGCTTCATTCTTAAACCTTAATTTTCTAAAATAACTAAAAATCAAAGGCGTATTAAATATATTAATATTTCATTTTGTCAATTTTTCAACACTTTCATTTTATTTTTGCTTTTCGGGCGGCGGTTTCTAATTTCATGTCTTCCGTCGCCCATTTCTGATTTTCTTTTTCAAAGTTCAATCATTCAATTTCCGTTTTCAATCATTCAATTTCCGTTTTCAAAATTCAATTTCCGTTTTTAGAATCTATGTTTTCATAATCTATGTTTTCAGAATCGGTGTCTTCGGTCATGATCCGGAATCAGACAATTTTCTCTGTTTCCGATTAAATCCGTCCGTCCCGCCGATTCCAGCGCCTGCTGAATCATTTCCCGATTGTCGGGATTTCTGAACTGAAGCAAAACGCGCTGCATTTTCTTTTCCGTTCGGGTCACGGGAACGTAAATCTTTTCCATCGTAAACGGATCAAGTCCCGTATGGAACATGCAGGTTGAAATCGTCATCGGCGTCGGCGTAAAATCCTGAACCTGCTCTGTGTAGCGGTTGTTGTCCCGAATGTATTCCGCCATTTCAACGGCGTTTTCCATCGTGCATCCCGGGTGTCCCGAAATTTGGAAAGTCACTAAAAATTGCTTCAGGCCGAGATCTTTATTGACGTCTTTGAATTTCTTCTCAAACTTCTCAAAAGTTTCCCGATTCGGCTTTCTCATCGCCGCCGTCACATTGTCGCAGAAGTGTTCGGGCGCCACTTTCAGCTGACCGCCGACATGGTATTTGCAGAGCGTTTCCAAGTAACCGTCCTCCTGAAGCGCCAAATCAAACCGAACACCGTAGCCGGTCAGCACTTTTCTGACATCGGGCATATTCCGAAGCGTTTCCAGCAGTTTTAAAAGCCGTTCGTGGCTCGAATTCAATGACGGGCAGACGGTCGGAACCAGACAGTTTTTGTGCGTGCAGGCGCCTTTCTTTTCCCATGTCGGGCAGGTCATGCCGTACATGTTGGCGCTCGGGCCGCCGATGCCGTTGATAATGCCGTTGAAGTCCGGCGACTCAATGATTGACTCGGCTTCTCTGATGATGGACTCTTCGCTTCTGTTGCTGATTGCGCGTCCCTGGTGCTGCGTAATCGCGCAGAACGAACAGCCGCCGAAACAGCCGCGGTGGCTGGTAATTGAATTCCGGACGACGTCAAGTCCCGGAACGCCTTCCGAATACGACGGGTGTTCCAAACGCAGGTAAGGCAGTTCGTAAACGTCGTCCATTTCTTTTTCCGTTAATTCCCGCATCGGCGGATTTTGAACGATAACGGTTTTGGGATGCGGCTGCACCAGCTTTTTCCCGGAAATCGGATTTTGATTTTCATAAATTGTTTTAAAAGCGCGGGCGTACTGCTCTTTGCTTTCCGAAACTTCGGTAAAATCGGGCAGTTCAATGTATGAATCGCATGAGTTGATTGATTCACCTGATTTGAACGATTCATCTGATTTGAACGATTCACCTGATTTGAACGATTCGCTTTCAAGAGACTTAATGTATTCAGATTCCCGGCCGGCCCGAATATTTTTCCATTCGCGGACGGGCATTTTCCAGACGGTTCCGGGAATGTCCCGAATTTCCGATATCTTTTCGCCCGCATTCATTCGGTCGGCGATTTCTTTGATTTGAAGTTCGCCCATGCCGTAAACAATCAAATCGACCGGCGCGTCGGCCAAAACGGATTGGCGCACGTCGTTGGATAAATAATCAAATTCGGCAAAACGGCGAAGGGATGCTTCAATGCCGCCGGCAACAATCGGCACATCAGGATAGGCCTGACGAAGCCGATTTGAATAAGCAATCACAGCGCGGTCGGGACGCAGCCCCGGCTCGCCGCCCGGCGAATACATGTCACTTTCGCGTTTGTAAAGAAGAGGCGTGTAATTGTTCACAAGCGAATCGGCATTTCCGGCGCTTACCGAAAAGAACAGCCGCGGTTTTCCGAGGATTTCAAAAGCGTCTTTGCTTGTCCAGTCGGGCTGCGCGATGACGCCGACGCGAAATCCGGCGTGCTCTAAAACACGGCCGATGATTGCCGTTCCGAATCCGGAATGATCGACATACGCGTCTCCCGTCACTAAAATGATGTCGAGTTCGTCCCAGCCTTTCTTTTCGGCTTCTTCAAGACTCATCGGTAAAAAATCGCCGGCTCTCTTCAATGCTTCCTGCCGGCGTTTCTCAAAAAAATGGTTTACTTTCTTTTCGGGATTTTTCCCGTCAACTTCGTTTTTTTTTGACTCGGAGCGGTTGTTTCTGCTTTTATCGTTATTCCGGTTATTGTTATTACTCCGACTGTTATCATTACCCCGGCTGTTATCATTATTCCAATCGTTGCCATTATTTCGTTTGCCGTCATGATTCCGTTTGTCATCCTGATTCCGTTTGCCGTCGACACTACCGGTCTTGCCGTTTTTCCGGTCATTTCTTTTGGATTCATACCGGTCGTCGTCTTTGCTTCGACCGCTATCCGTTTTCCATTCAAAACGTTTCGGTTCGGAAGGTTTCATATCCGAACTGCGGACACCCATCTTTCCGATGCCGGGTTTTGCAGGCTTGTCTGTTTTCTTTGCCTGTCCTTTGCCTTTTTCATCGTCTTTGGGAATCACGATTTTTGATTTGTCCGCGCCCATTTTTCCGGCGTTCTTTTCAAGTCCTAAAATCGTCCGGCGGTTTCCGGATTTTCCGACTTCAACTTTGCTGACCGTTCCAAGCGTTCCGGCTTTGCGGCGGTCTTTCTTCTCAGCTTCACTTTTGTTAAATTCTGACATTTTATTTTCCCCGGTCTTCTCTTTTTTCTCTTAATTGTCTGATCACGGATTTAATCGTTCCGACATCATTTTTGATAATGCGATTGACGCGTTGGCATCTCCCACCGTCGGGCGCCCGTGTCCGGGACATAAATTTTCAATATCGAGCTTCGTTAATTTATCAATCGAATCGGTCATTTTCTCAGGCGCCGAAATCTTAAAATCAGATCTTCCGATACCGCCTTCAGAGAAGACAGTGTCGCCCGAAAAAAGCGTTTTTGAATTTCTTTCATATAAGCAAATACAGCCGACAGTGTGTCCCGGCGTGTGAATCACTTCCAAGTATTCGTCTTCGCCGTCCGAATTCCGGCCGATCGGAATTCTCTCGCCGCCGCTGTATACGATGTCGGGAAACGGACATGCGGCCCGGCTTCCGAAATTCAGCGCGCCCGACAAATTGTCGTCGGATAAAAACGGCGCGTCCGCTTCATGAATTGAAAGTTTTGCACCGCTTTTCTCTAAAATTGCGCCCGCGCAGCCGCTGTGATCGTAATGCGTGTGCGTTAAAATAATCAGCTCAATATTTTCAAGCGGCACGATTTTTTCAAGGCTCGGCAGAACGTGGTCGGCCGTCATTCCCGTGTCAATGATAATTTTTTTGTTAATGACGTAAATGTTGGAATCATAATACGCCGGCATAATCATTTCCATTTCCATGTTTTTCACCTCATCCTTTGATAACGCCGATCGGAATCAGGCGGGCAACCTTTTGAGCAATCCCGAGACTGTCGACAACATCGACAACGTCATCGCTGTTTTTGTAAACGCTCGGCGCTTCTTCGGCAATGACGGATGCTCTTTCGGCTCTGACCGTAATGCCCTGCCTTGCCAGCTCTTCTTGGACAGCTTCGCCGCTCATGGTGTCTTTTGCTTTGCCGCGTCCCATCACGCGGCCGGCACCGTGGCAGGCGCTGCCGAATGAGAGCGACATTGAGTTCGGGCCGCCTTTGAGTATAAATGACGGTGTTCCCATGCTTCCCGGAATCAGAACGGGCTGACCGACATCTCTGTACTGCTGAGGCACTTCTTTGTGCCCTGCCGGGAATGCGCGTGTTGCGCCTTTTCTGTGAACGTAAACATCCTGTTTTTTGCCGTCAACACAATGCGTTTCGTATTTCGCGACATTGTGCGCGACATCGTAAAGCAGCTCCATGCCGAGCGCGTCCGTGTCTTTGCCGTAGAATTTTTCAAAGACTTCGCGTGTCCAGTGCATAATGATTTGGCGGTTCGCCCATGCATAATTGGCGCCGCATTTCATGGCATCGAAGTAGTCCTGTCCTTCTTTGGACTTGGCCGGCGCGCAGGCAAGCTGCATGTCGGGCACGTTTATTTTGTATTTCTTAACGGCCTGGTTCAGCGTCTGCAGGTGGTCGGTACAAATCTGGTGGCCGGCGCCGCGTGAACCGCAGTGAATCATCACAGTGACCTGTCCTTCGGAAAGGCCGTAGGCGGCGGCCGCTGTCGGGTCATAAATTTTGTCGACGTACTGAATTTCCAGGAAGTGGTTGCCGCTTCCGAGCGTTCCGAACTGCGGGCGCCCTCTTTTGCGGGCTTTGGTTCCGACAATATCGGGATTGCCGCCTTCCATGAAGCCGTAGGATTCGCAGTTTTTGGTGTCGCTTTCAATACCGTAGCCGGCTTCAACCGCCCATTGCGAGCCGTGTAAAAAAGCATCCGTCAATTCGGTGTCGGTGACTTTGAATTCGCCTTTTGAGCCGACGCCCGACGGGATTTTTTGAAACAGATTCTCTGTCAGCGTTTTAATATGCGGAACCGCTTCTTCTCTTAACAAATTCGTTTTCATTAAGCGAACGCCGCAGTTAATGTCAAAGCCGACGCCGCCCGGACTGATCACGCCTTCTTCTTCATCAAACGCAGCAACGCCGCCGATGGTAAAGCCGTAGCCGAGGTGAACGTCGGGCATCGCCATTGAATAATCTAAAATACCCGGAAGCGTCGCAACGTTGGCGACTTGATTGATTGTTTCTCTGTCAATCGTTCCCATCAGTTTTTCCGACAAAAATAATCTGCCCGGGACATTCATTCCAAACGCGTGCGTTTTCGGAATATCCCAAATGTTGTCATTGACGCGGTTTAATTCGCCCGTGACAGATTCATTGGATTCGTTTTTTTCTTCATTTTGGTTTGACATAATTTTCCCTTGATTAAATGTGATTTATAACAGTGATTCATTTCTTTGATTTAAATTGTTTGTTGGCTTTGCGCTTGCCGAAAAATCGAAATTTCGTTTTCGGATCATTTTTTAAAACAAGATTTATTTTAATTCGCCTTCTCAAAATTGAAACGGCGCGCGTGCGGGCGGCAGCACGAAAGCGGACGATGGGTGGCGGCAGCAGCACAGCAGCAGCAACACGACAGCAGCAGCATGACAGCAACAGCATGACAGCAACAGCATGACAGCAACAGCATGACAGCAACAGCACGACAGCAACAGCACGACAGCAGCAACACGACAGCAGCAACACGACAGCAGCAACACGACAGCAGCAACACGACAGCAGCAACACAGCAGCGCAGCGGCAGCAGCAACATGATAACGGCCGGCGACAGCGCGCCTGTGCCCGTTATCGTTACAAGTCCAAAACAACTTCGGTTTCAAAACCGTCCGCCGTCTTTTCGACGCGGATTCCGTTGTAAGTGATTGCTTTGACTTCCGTTTTGAAATTCTGCCGGCTTGAATCAATCGGCTCGCCGGCGGCAGCGGCTTTAATAAAAAAGATGGCATCGCCGTTTTCATTTTGCTTTGTTCCGACTTTTTCAACCGATACGGAACCGAGAACGGTTTCTTCGGCGTCAAACAAAAACAAAAGTTCTGATAAGAAATCCACCATCAGATTTTCCAAACTGACGGTTTCAAGGTCGATTTCAAATTCGTTTTTTTGCTGAACGGTTGAAATGTCGGCAATCACGGAAAGTGTTGCAAGCGCGGCGTTTTCAAAAACTTTTTCCAAGGTTTCGCCGTACGCGATAAATCGGATGTCTGCGACATGATCCAAATAAACAAAAGGTGTGGAAGATGTGTTTTGAGTCATTGTTTTCTGTTTTTTGTTTTTCAAAAATAAATACTCAAGCGTCGGCTTCCGCTTTTTCCGCCTTTCCCGTTCTTGTTTCTTCCGGCGTTGCTTTTTCGTTCTCAATGCCGGCTTTTTCAATTTTATCTTCCCTGTCCAGGGCTTTCCAAATGTGGTAAATTCTTTGGAATGCGGTAATGTGCGATCCGACGGCAATAATAATCATTGCCCAGCCGAGGAATTGAAATCCCCAAACGGATGCGGCGGTTTTGTAAAATCCGATGTAGCCGAAGTCCAAAAAGGAGGCCGCCAATATGATAATCAGACGGTCGGCGCGTCCCATGATGCCGCCGTAATAGCGCCCGATGTCCATTGCCTGCGCCTGTGTTCCCAGGTAGCTGGTCAAAAGGACGCCTGCCAATGCGATAAATCCGATCCACCACGGGCAGAAGCCGCCGAAAATGATGCCTGAAATGATAAACACATCGGCGTAGCGGTCAATGACGTGGTCCAAAAAGTCGCCTTTTTTGCCGGCAATGCCGCGGAGGCGTGCAACGGCGCCGTCAAGCGCGTCGAGTCCGGAGTTGACCAAAACACAGATTGCGGCGACCAGCAAGAAGTAATAAGGTGCCGAAAATCCGAAATAATCGTCGCCGGCAAAGTAATAGAAAATGCCTGCTAAAATTGAAAATATGAATGATATGATGGAAAGCGTATTGGGTGAAATGCCGATCTTGATGAATATTTTTGCAATCGGATCTACAATCGTTTCCGCAACATACGGTCTGAGCGAATTGGCTGCCATTAGCTTTAATTTCCTGTTGTTCGGTTAAGAGTTTTTCGGTTTTTTTGGTTTTTCCGTTTTACCGTAAATTTACTTGTATATAAATAACAATTATGCTCAAAAAACCTTGTTTCCTTTTTTTCAATTTTTTAAGATCATTTTGTTCAAAACAGATTTTTTGCTTTGGCATACATGTATTTGATTTTGGCGGAATGCTCCAGCTGCGCCGTTATGTTATAAGCTTCTTCCAATGTGCTGCCGGCGGCAATCGTTCCGTGGCCGAGAATGACAACACCTTTTGTTTTTCCGTCTCTGAAAGCTTCCGCCGCATTTTTCGCCAGTTCCTCGCTGCCGATATCGCCGCAAATGATTGGGATTTCTTTTAAAAACAATTTTCCTTCGCTGTCGACCGGAATGATTGTTTTGTTTCCGGCTTCGTATTCCAAAAGCGACATCACGACAGAATACGGGCAGTGCGCGTGAAGAATCGCTTTCACATCGGTTTCCTGATATATTTTCCTGTGAACCGGCGTTTCGGAAGACGCTGTTTTTTCAATTGCCTCAGCCTCCGCCGGGCTCATCCAGGTGTCGGCTTCTCCGTTCCAAACCGGAACCTCAACAACGTCATTCAATCCGATTTCGTCCAGCGCCGTTTTTGTTTTGGTAATCAAAAAAGAATTTCCCGAACTCGACCGGGCGCTGATGTTTCCGAAATTTGCCTCAACAAGCCCCGCCCGAACAATTTTTTTGCCGACCGCCGATATTTTTTCCTGCATAATCTGACCTGACGCTATTTTTATTATACATTTTAAATTCTATCGGATTTACTTATGTTTCATCCTTTAAAAAAGCATCATTTTGGAGGCATTCCCCCATAAAATTTATTAATTATGAATTGTATGTAAGGGATACTTCAAAGCGCCTCGTTGGCTTAGGGGTATAGCGGCTGACTTGTAATCAGCAGGTCGCGTGTTCAAATCACGCACGGGGCTTCGTTTTTTTGTTCAGGTCACGCACCTGGACAAAAACAAATTATTTTTTTGTATTAATTTTCAATGTTTTTAATTTTATTTTTTGTTATTTTGACAAAGCATGTTACTATCAATAGTAAAAATGTATATCTCTCAATTCATTGTATGCTTATTACAAAATTTTTGAAAGGTATGATAGAATGACGGCAAATTCTGAATTTATAATCTACCAAACTGAAGACGGGCAAACCAAAGTTGATGTTCGGATGGAAAATGAGACGGTTTGGCTAACTCAAGCTCAAATGGTAGAGCTATTTCAATCCAGTAAAACAAACATCAGTGAACATATACGCCATATTTTTGAAGAAGGTGAATTAATGGAAAATTCAGTTGTTCGGAATTTCCGAACAACTGCAGCCGATGGTAAAAATTATGATACAAACTATTCATTCTGTTTTTATTTATCTTTACAAGTACAATTCTGAACCAAATCCGAATACACCTTTTCAATAATCGTCTCCAAATTCACAATATCCTCACGATTATATTCTAAAAGCGTATCCAGCGCCGCTTCATCACCGCGCTTGTAACGGTTCCAAAGCCGAACCGCTTCCCAGCCGTCGACGTTTTTGACATTATCGCCTCGAACAATTCCCAAATCACGTTCGATTTTTTTGAGGCCGCCGCCGTAGCCGATACGTTTGAGCGGATACATCAAATCAATATGAAGCTGGTTGAATTCAATTTCGGGGAATTCGCGCTTGATGAACGGCAAATCGAAACGGGCGCCGTTAAACGTAATCAGCATTTTGTATCTCGAAAATTCGTCGGCGATGTCGTCCAAATCAATGCCTTGGACGTATGTTTTCGCTTGATTTCTGTTGTAAATCCCGACAACCGTGATTGTGTCGTGTCCGGGAGCAAGTCCTGTCGTTTCAATATCGACGAACGCGACGTCTTTGCAAAATTCGGGATAGGCGCGCCAATGTTCGGCCGACGGCAGGGTTTGGGCGAAATAACAATGGTCGCCGTCTTTTAAATGAGATTCCGATTCGTCAACGCCGGCGGCGACAGCTTTCTTTTTGGCTTGCGAGATCGGCAGGCCGTCCATTTTTTCAATCGCTTCGTCCCAGGAGTTGATTCCAAAGTCCCAAATATTTTTTTCCACACCTTTTCCGATACCGGTCATGTGAATGTAAGAGTTTCTGAGCATAGTTGAACCAATACGTTTCCATTCTTTAAAAGTTTTTGACGAAAAATTCGTTTTCGTTTATTTTTCAAAAATCAATTTTTTCTGAAAGCAAACACAGGCGCATCTTTTCGTTTAAGCCGCTTGCGTTCCTTTCAGCCGCATGCACTTTATTTCCGTTCCGACACTGCCGGTTTTTTTGGGAAAACGAGCATTAAAGGAATGTCACTGGATTGCATTTTTGAACAAAAAAGGCATGAAGCAAACTATATATAGATTCAAAACCGATTGTTATGTGCAATGAATCAATGAAATTTATTGCTTTATTCTAAATCAGTGATGAAAAATCTCAAAAGAATATGAGACCTTTTATCTCAAAAGGATATGAGAGTATGCAGTCAATGCAGAACATCAGTACAAAAGAAAATTTAAAAAATTCTACGGAAATTGCGCCTTTTGACGCATCAGGCATTACAAGTCAAACAAAAATCACAATCGCAAGATTATTCATGTTGGTTTCGATATTCGGGCTGGCGTGTCTTATCACGGCGCTTTGACGCTTTTGTTTTAACAAATTGAGAAATCCGAAAGGGTTTCTTCATTCGTTTTTCATAATTCATCCTCTCTTTTTGATTTCTTAATCCGTTAATCCATTCTTTAATATTTATGAAAAAAACGGGGTCGGTTTCATCTATTTTCTCAAAATTTCGTGCCGCCCGCGCGCGGCGGGCGCTGCCGCGGCAGCTTCCGGCAATGCAAACTGCAAGACAACAGCGGCAAATGAAAACAGTAAGGCAGCAGTGCCCACGCTCGCGCAGCGAGCGGATGTGATAAGAAAGAGCAGATGCAAGCGGGACAACAGCTCATCTCGGCATTGACGGCAGCAGTATCGGCAGCGGCGCTGCCTGCAGCAATGCAATCCTATTGTAAATGATTTTTCAAAGACAGGCATTCGTTTTTCGTTGCGTATGAGCATGAATTTTGATTCATTCAATTTTTCCGGATCGGAAAGCTTCAATCATTTCCCATGTCAAGCTCATTGTTGAATCCCCTTCCGGAATTTCTTTTCGGGAAATCCAAACCGCTTCCGATAATTCCCGAACTTCTAAACGAACAGATTTATCACCGTCCAAATCCGCGAAAAATCCCATAAGCAAAGATTCAGACATCGCCCACGGTTGACTCTTATAATACGTCATATTTTTGACATGAACGCCGACTTCTTCCAACACTTCTCTTTGAATTGCCTCTTCCAAAGTTTCGCCGATTTCAACAAAACCTGCAATTAAAGCATAATTCCTGTATTCCGATGCGGCTGTTGTATATTTTGTCAAAAGAATTTCATCACCGTTTTTGATGCCGACAATGACAACCGGCGAAATTTTAGGATATTCCGTTTGATGACATTTTTTACAGTAAACCGCTCGTTCATCTTCTTTATGTACTGTTTTTTTGCCGCAGCGGCCGCAGAAGCGCCGCGAATCATACCATTTTGCCAAATGAAAAGCGGTAACGCAGGCAAATGCAAGTGTTCCCTGTTCAAAATTAAGACTGCTGCGGACACTGTAATATCCTACTTCCTCTGTTGTGTTTTTTTCTTCCGTTATTTCATCTGACGGTTCTGTTCCCGCAAGGAAATAAGCGGCACCATCAATTGAAAACAAATACAGCGCATCTTTTTTAATTTCAGGATTATTCTTAAATGATTCGAATCGCGGAATTTCAAAAACGGGATCTGATTTTATTTTTTTCAGTAAAATATAACCGCTTTTAAAAACAAAAACAAAATCCGAATCATTCGGGGCTTTATTCTCATATTCGTTTCGAAATTGATGCGGATAAATATCTTGCAGCATGTTTTCACCGCGTTTTGCTTATCACAATATTTGTTTTCAGTTTTTGATTTGTTTTCAGCTTTTGATTTGTTTTCAGCTTTTGATTTATTTTCAGTTTTGATTTGTTTTTGTTAAATCTCAATACTGGTCGCCGTCGTTTCTTTTCTGCCTCTGCTCCAGCGCAAAAGTCAAAGCATTAATTTGCGTCGGAATCGCACCGATTGCCGTGCACGTTTCTAAAGAAATGCCTTTGGTCGTAATGTCCAAATGATATTCCGCCCGTTCAAAAAGGTCTTTGGGCAGTCCCTTTCGTCCCAAACCGACCAAAAACATGTATGAATTTTTCTTCATATTTCCGGCGGCGACATCGAGCGGCGTCAGCAGTTTTTGAGGATACGGCTTCGATGTCGTTGTGACAATCGATCCGAAATGCGCCGGAAAACCTTTCGGCGGCAGGTCTGAAACAAACAAATGATGTTCTTTGTTGAGCAAATCCAAATATTTGCCGGATTCGCCGATTGTGGTTTTGTCCATGACGAACTCGACGAGTTCGTCTTTGTCCATCTTAAACGGAAAATCAAAAAGAGCGAGAGAAAAACCGTAAGCATAGCAGATCGGCGCGGCCCTTGCAATTGCGCGGTAGTGCGCGTCTACGATTTTGATTTTGTCATACATATTGACGATTCCCATTGTCAGCATAATTTTCCTCTCCGTTTGTGTTTTGATTTGTTCCCGTTTGTTTTTATTTAATCTGATTTAATTTTCTTCTGTTTTTTCAAAATTCAAAGTTTTGGTAAGCACAGTCTGAGAACATATTTCAATATTATTGCAGGAAACGCATTCTTCCCAATAATCGGTTTTTTCAATTTCCGCTTTTTCAAAACCTTCGTGAATGAAAAAATTCGGCGCCGTGGTTCTCGTGTAAATTGTTCTTGTAATCGTTTCATCAAGACCGGCCGTTTCGATTTCTTTTTCAATGATTGAAATCAGTCGGTTCAAAAGAAGTTTTCCGATTCCTTTTCCTTTGTAGGACGGCAAAATCGCAATCGTATGAATTTCATAAAACCAAAAATCTTCTTTTTGAGATTTCAATTTTTCAAAAACGGCACAACCGATGATTTTTCCGTCTTTTTCAGCGACATAAAATTCTTCATACGGAATGTCGTCGCGGTCTAAAAAATAAGTCGATAAAATGATGTCAATCGGTGTTGTTTCACTTTCATTCGCGGGGCGCACGATTACGGTTTCTTTTTCATTTCTTGTCATTTTCGCCTTCCGTTCGTTTTAGACTTTCAAATATCCATGCTGCCGCTTCGGAATCCTTCCAGGTCGGCGGTCACATAAGAAAAGCCGTTCGCTTTCAAAAATTCAATAAATTCCCCGATTATTTTTTGATTTCCGGCATCAAAGAAAATCTTCCCGTCTTCGATTCCGACTTCAACGCGTGCGATGTTTCGGCCGGCGGAATCCGTATGGCAGCGAATTCTGATTTGTTTCGCGCCTGTCTCGGACAATATTTCTTCGGCCCTGTCAACGGTTTTCAAAAGCGCCGGATCCAATTTTGAATCATACGAAAAACGGGTTGCCAAACAGGACATTGACGGTTTATCGGCGACCGATAATTTTCTTTTCTTTAACAATTCCCGAACTTCTTCCTTTGTAATTTTCAAATCGGCAAGCGGGATTTCTAAAATCGGACCGATGTCATTTTGATTGCCTTGGGCCTTTTTTTGTTCCGAAATAAACGAAAATCCCGGGCGCGGAATCTCATTCGCTTCATTCATCAGAACATCGGAATAATTCGTGCCTTCAACAACCGTTTCAAATCCGTTTTCTTCGGCATAGTTCAAAAGCGTTGTCAATATCTCTTTTTTGCAAACGTAGCAGCGGTTCTTCCGATTATTTTCAATCTCGGGAAGTTCCAATATTTTTTTGTCAATGAAAATATGAGTAATGCCGATTTCATTGGCGGCTTCCTGCGCGTTTTGAATTTCCCTGTCCGAGACCAGTTCCGTTTTGATCGTCACGGCAAGCGCGTCAATGTCGGAGGCGGCCGCCGCGGCAGCGGCGGCTGCAAGGAGCGAGCTGTCCGCGCCGCCTGAAAAAGCGATAATAACTTTTTTGTGATTTTCAAAAAAAGTTTCAAGCAATCGTTCTTTTTCCGAAAGTGTCATTTTCTGTCCTCTGATTTAACCGTGAAAAACAGTCGCGGAAATCTCATCAATATTTTTCCGTCTTCCTGCTTTGAATAATATCGTTCCATCTGAAGACGAATTTCAGATTCGAATTTTTCCCCGTCTTCAGCCGTCAGTTGTTCCAAATACGGGCGCAGTCCTGATCCTTTGTACCATTCCACTATTTCTTCATAAGAATCCATAATGTGATAATAAACCGTTTCCCACATCGTAAATTCTGTTGATGTTTTTGAAAACAAATCGTAATATCGGCCCGGCTCCAAATTATAAAAAACGCGCGGGGAAATAAATTTATTTTTCCATTCCGGTTCTGAAATTAAATTCTGAATGATTTTATACATCGGCGCTTCATAAACAAGCGGCGTTTGAACGGCCAATATGCCGCCCGAATTCAGCAGCGCCATCATTTCCGGCAGCAATTTTTCATGATTCGGCATCCATTGAATTGCCGCGTTTGAAAAAATGATGTCATATCTGCTGCCGATTTGTTTCAAGTCGGTCACGGCGTCGGCAACTTTGAATTCAATGTCCGGGTGAGTTTTTTTTGCCGTTTCAATCATTTCAAATGATTTATCGATTCCGAGAATTTCAGCATTCGGATATTTGTTTTTCAGCAGCTTTGTACTGTTTCCGGGGCCGCATCCGATGTCCAATATTTTTTTCGGATCGGGCACAAAAAGGCGGCTGATTAAGTCAGCAGACGGCTGTGTCCGTTCTTTTTCAAATTTCAAATATTGTCCGGCATCCCATTTCATTGCTGCACCCTTTCATTGCATTTCATGTTTCATTGAATTTCTGTTTCATTGCATTTCCGTTTCATTACATTTCATTTGTCATTTAATCTGTTGATTTTTAACGAATATGCATGGCAATCAATTATATTTATGGATTCATTTTTTCGATGTTTGACGCGTTCTGCGGAAGGTTAATAAACAACTTTGTTTTTCCAAATTATGATTATAATATAAATTCACCAAAGTGACAATTATGGAGAATAAAACTTACAAAGGTAAAGCTTTCAAATTCGGAGACGATGTCGACACCGATGCCGTCATCCCCGGAACTTACCTGATCTTCAACACACCCGAAGAACTGTCACAGTACACGTTCTGCGGCGTCCGTCCTGACTTTGTGAAGTCGGTCCGGCCCGGCGACATTGTTGTCGGCGGCAGCAATTTCGGATGCGGCTCTTCCAGAGAGCACGCGCCGCTTGCGCTCATCGGATCTCAAGTCAGCTGCGTCATCGCAAAATCATTTGCACGCATTTTTTACCGCAATTCCATTAATGTCGGTTTACCGCTCGTCGAGTGCGCGGAAACGGACAAAATTGACGAAGGCGATATTTTAGAAGTCGACCTCGGCGCGGGAATTGTGAAAAACTTAACCAAAAACGAAGAATACAAAACCGTGCCGTTCCCGGACTTTTTATTACAGATTGTAGACGACGGCGGGTTAATTAAACACACGCAAAAAAATCTGTAATTTTTGCGGGTAACCCTTTGGAATTCATGTTTCATATTTCATGTTTCATTTGAATTCCTTCATTTTCATTCTTTTTATTTGATTTTTGAATTTTTAAAAAATCAATATGAACTTAATCAATTTAATTAATTTAATAGATTAAATCGATCTAATCAATTCAATCAATCAATTCGATTAAACAAAATAATATTATTACCAAAAATCGGAGCAATATAAAAATGACTCAATATAAAGTGCCGGTTATCGGCGGAGACGGAATCGGTCCCGAAATTGTTCGGGAAGGACAAAAAGTGCTTGACGCCGCCGGCGAAATTTTCGGCTTTGACATTGACTGGCTCGAATTTCCCCACGGCGCCGATCACTATTTGGAAACGGGCGAACTGGTGTCGGAAGAAACGATTAAAGAACTTTCCGGCTACAAAGCCATTTATCTCGGCGCGCTCGGCGACCCGAGACTGGCCCCCGGCATCTTGGAAAAAGGCATCCTTCTGAAGCTCCGCTTCGCGTTTGACGAATATATCAACCTCCGCCCGATTAAACTCTTGGACGGCGTTGAAACCCCGCTCAAAGGCAAAACCGCCAAAGACATTGATTTTGTTGTCGTCCGCGAAAACACGGAAGACTTTTACATCGGAATCGGCGGCCGCGCAAAGAAAGGTCAAAAGAATGATCTTCTGGAAGTGCAGCGTGATTTGTATTCCGCGAAATTCGGCCTCGACATTGAGACCGACAGCGAAGAAATCGCTTACCAAATCGGCATGATCTCCAAAGAAGGCACAAAACGCGTCATGGAATATTCTTATGATTTGGCGGCCAAGAGAAACAATCATTTGTCTTCCGTTGACAAAGCAAACGTCCTCTCCGACATCTACGGTTTCTGGCGCGAAACATTCGAAGAAGTCGGCAAAGGCTACCCGTCTGTGGAGACAGATTTCAATTACGTTGATGCCGTTACCATGTGGTTTGTCAAGAATCCCGAATTCTTTGACGTCGTCGTCACGCCCAATATGTTCGGCGACATCATCACCGATCTCGGCGCCATGATTCAGGGCGGCCTCGGCCTTGCCCCCGGCGGCAACATTAATCCGAACGGCACCAGCATGTTTGAACCGATTCACGGATCTGCGCCGAAATACAAAGGCATGGACCGCGCCAATCCGTTGGCAACGATTTGGGCCGGCGCGCTGTTGATTGAAACGCTCGGCGAAAAAGAAGCTGCCGATACGATTGTCAAAGCGATTGAAAAGAACATTTTGGACAAAAAAGTCAACACTGTCGACATGGGCGGCAGCGCCAAGTGTTCCGAAGTCGGAACGGATGTCGCAAGACTTGTGAGAGAACTCGGCAAAAGCTGAGATTCTTTCCTTTATTTTTCTTTTTTGCTGTTGCGGCAGCGCTCACTGCGCGCGAGCCGCATCATTTTTCAAAAATAATCAAAATTCAATTTCGTTTTTTCAAAAAAGCAAAAAGAAGAGAACTTTACTCTTCTTTTTCTTCAAAAATCATTGTGCCGATACCCGTGTCGGTAAACAGCTCCAGCAAAAGCGAATGCGGTGTGCTGCCGTTGATGATATGAACGCCTTCCACGCCGCTCTTGACGGCGACTTCGGCGCCTTTGATTTTCGGAATCATGCCGCCTGATATGATTTCCTCTTTGATGAGGTCGTCAATTTCGCCCAGCTTGATTTTTGAAATCCGGCTGTCTTTGTCGTTGATGTCGCGCAGAACGCCTGAAATGTCGGTCATCATGATGAGCTTTTTCGCGCCCATTGCCGCGGCGATGTCGCCGGCGACCGTGTCGGCGTTGATGTTGAGCATTTGTCCTTTTTTATCAATCGCAATCGGGGAAATGACGGGAATGA
Source organism: Methanimicrococcus hacksteinii (assembly GCF_032714515.1). Taxonomy (NCBI): domain Archaea; kingdom Methanobacteriati; phylum Methanobacteriota; class Methanomicrobia; order Methanosarcinales; family Methanosarcinaceae; genus Methanimicrococcus; species Methanimicrococcus hacksteinii. Next base: position 101,682 of record NZ_JAWDKC010000022.1, read on the forward strand.
AATTGTTCTCAATCATGATGCGGAGAAGTCCGGGGTTGATGATTTCGGTTTCGCCGACCCAGCCGATATCGACATCTTCTTCGTTGCCGTCGATGATGATTTTTTGATTTTTCTTTTTGGCGGCGACGATTAAATTGGAATCGACACCGTTTAAGCCGACGCCTTTGGCGCCGTGTTTGTTAATCAGCGACACCATTTTCGTATTGATGTTGCCGACCAAAACCATCATCGCAATTTCAAGCGTATCGTCGTCGGTCACACGAAGGCCGCCGATGAATTTCGGCTGCTTGCCCATTTTTTCCATCTTTTCATTGATTTCGGGGCCGCCGCCGTGAATGATAATCGGATTGATGCCGACATAATGCAGAAGAACAATGTCCTGAATGATCTTTTCCATAATCGCGGTGTCTTTTTCGGGGTTCAGCATCGCGTTGCCGCCGACTTTAATCACCATTGTCGATCCCGAAAAATCGCGGATGTAAGGCAATGATTCAATCAAAACATCTTCTAATTTCAGTGTCATTTTCATTCCCTGCCGATTGCTGTTTAATTATTTGATATTTATTAATAAATCATGATGTGTTTCCGCGTTTCTAATTATCGACGAATTTGTGAATCCTGATTTATTCTGTCCGTTTATATGAATTATACAATGTTTATGTGCCCTAATGTATTTGACATTTTAAACTTTTTGATGTCTTTTAAAAATATGTTTGAAATTATCGACAATTCACGAAACGGTCCTCTTTGAGCTTGTCTTCAGGGGTGGTCCTCTCTTCCTATTGTTTTTTCATGCCTTTTTTTTGCTTCACTTTGCTAGGTCTTGAAAATCATATCTCTTCTCAGCCTTTCTGTTTTTCGAAAAACGCTGTCGGCAAGGCTTACATCTGCTGTGAAATTGATATTTATCCACAATTTATGTATAAAATTAGCTTGACTTCGAAATCGGGTTGAAATTTTCGTCAAAACAGTATACATAGAATCAATTTTTTCAACAAAGTATTTATATGAGCTCTTCCAATTGTTTTCTAGCAATATCGTATAGTATTGCAAAGGTGATTAAGATGGCAGAAACAAGAAACTTTGTTTTAAGAGACAAAAATGGTAACGAATCCGGTGTCTTTACCGGCAAACAGCCCAGACAGGCAGCCTTAAAAGTCGCAAACCGCGGTGCAGGCACAAAGAAAAAGCCCGAGACAATCATGCTCAGAGAAAGAGGAACCAAGAAAGTCCACGTCTTCAAAGCATGGAAAGAAATTGTCGACGCACCCAAGAACAGACCGGCATGGATGCCCCCGAAAATCAACAAACCCTTTGTTGAGAAAGTCAAGATCGAAAAGATCGACGAAATCTGAATTTTATAACATTTGTTATTTTTATCTTACCGGCAAAGCATTCACTGCTTTGTCGTAAGTTTTTTAACGCTTTGCCGTTAAAGCTTTTTTCTCTTTTCACATCTCTTTAATTCGTTTATTATTTTCTTTTATTCGCTTTTGCTCGCTTTATTTCGTTTATTATTTTCTTTTATTCGTTTTTATTCTCTTTAATTCGTTTTTCATTCTTCATTCATTTTCATTCATTCTTTTCGAATCTTCTGTTTCCGTTTCTTTTTCAGATGTCACCGTTTACGCGCGAGCGGGCGCGTTTTTGAAAAAACCAAACCGATATTCGTTTTTCGAATTTATCATGATGATTTCATTACGCCGTCTGCGGCAACATATCATTTTTATACCAACAAGGATTTGTTAGCGGTACTTACTCAATATTTTATTCAAAAACAATTACGCTGTGAGGTAAATTAAAAATGTCACAATGCCCGATTCTTCCGGATGTTCAGGCCAATCGTCCGGCCGTTCCGATTAATCTGACACGCGTCGGCGTCACCGATGTCAAAAAATTGATTGAAATCAAAAGAGAAAACAAAAGACCGATTATTCTGATGTCTTCTTTTGATATTTTCGTCGACCTCCCGTCCGACAGAAAAGGGGCCAACCTGTCCCGAAATTTTGAAGCGATTGAAGAAATCTTAACCAATATTTCTCAGTCTCCCATTTACGAAATTGAAAATTTGTGCGGCGACATTGCCGAAAATTTAATCGGGCGCCACGAATACGCTTCCCGCGCGGAAGTCCGTATGAAAAGCGAATACATGATTCGCCGAAAATCACCGGCCACAGGCGTTGACTGCCAGCAGTTTGTCGACATTTTCGCCGACGCCGTTGCCGAAAGAACGGAAGGCGCAAGCGCCGTTCAAATCAAAAAGCTTATCGGTGCCGAAGTCATGGGAATGACGGCATGCCCCTGCGCGCAGTCTATGATGCAGGAAGAAGCCGAAAGCAAACTCAAAGAACTCGGCTTGGCCGATGACAAAATCACAGAATTCTTTGACGCGATTCCGATGGCAACGCACAATCAGCGCGGCCGCGGCATCATTTCAATTCAGACTTTGGACACGACAGGCGTTCGCCTCGAAAACATTATTCAAATCATCGAAGCGTCCATGAGCTCCAACGTTTATGAAATTCTCAAGCGCGCCGATGAAAAGAAAGTCGTTGAAGAAGCCCACAAAAATCCGAAATTCGTCGAAGACTGCGTCCGGACAATGGCGAAGAAAGTCGTCGACACTTTCCCGCAGCTTCCCGATGACGCGATTATTACAATCAAGCAAATCAACGAAGAAAGCATTCACAAACACAATGCTTTTGCCGAACGCGTCGCGAGAATCGGCGACATTCGGTCCGAAATTAAAAACGGCTGATAAAAACGTTTTTGATATTCAAATCATCGAAGCGTCCATGAGCTCCAACGTTTATGAAATTCTCAAGCGCGCCGATGAAAAGAAAGTCGTTGAAGAAGCCCACAAAAATCCGAAATTCGTCGAAGACTGCGTCCGGACAATG